>JASHQJ010000147.1 GCA_030037595.1 Candidatus Binataceae bacterium | reverse complement strand
AGGTCGCCGCGGATTCCGCCTTCAAGATGGCCGGGCTCAAGCCCGCCGACATGCATCTCGTCTGCCCCTACGACTGCTACACGATCACCGTGATCGTCACGCTCGAGGACGCGGGCTTCTGCAAGAAGGGCCAGGGCGGGCCGTTCGTCGCTGAGCACGATCTCACCTACGAGGGCGACTTCCCCTGCAACACGCATGGCGGCCAGCTCTCCTTCGGGCAACCGGGCCTCGCGGGCGGCATGAGCCACGTGACCGAGATGATTCGCCAGCTGATGGGCCGTGGCGGCGAGCGCCAGGTGAAAAACGCCACGCTCGGCTACGTCAACGGCAACGGCGGAATCATGAGCGAACAGGTCGGCCTCGTCATGGAGCGACGGTCATGAGCGAATACACCAAGCCACTTCCGAAGCCCTCGCCCACCAGCCGCCCGTTCTGGGACGCCGCCAAGCGCCACGAGCTGATGCTCCAGCGATGCGGTGCGTGCGGCCAGTTTATTTATTATCCGCGTGACCGATGCCCGCATTGCTTCGCCGATGAGCTCAAATGGGAGCGCGCCAGCGGTTTCGGCAAGGTTTACAGCTACACCGTCGTGTACCGCGCTTCGAGCCGTCACTTCATGGAGCCGTACATCCTTGCGATCGTTGAGCTCAATGAGGGGCCCAAGATGACGACCAATATCATCGCCGATCCGAAAGCGGTTCACGTCGATATGCCGGTCGCCGTGTACTTCGACGACGTCACTCCGGATCGCACGCTGGTGAAATTCAAACCCGCGTAATCAACTTGCAGATTCGCCCAAGACGCTGGTCGAATGCCACCAGCGGGCATCGACTCGGAAGCGCCGCGTACAGATAGGCCGCATCGTAGCTGGTGAGGCCGGGTGATCTTATCCGGAGGACAATCCACATAGGTGATGTTCAGCGAAGTAAGTAGTTCGAGAGCCGCGATGGTCTCTTCCTGAAAGGCAGGACGAAGACGCGCTTTCTTGCACGCGGTGCGGCTTAGCTCGAAAGGCAGCCGACGAGGCGCGTAGAGCTGAGCGTCGCGAACCAGTCTCACTGCTGTCGATGCATTGTCTTCGTTGAACAGGATTGCGCCGACTACCGACGTATCGACAACCTTAGCAGGCATCGCGATGTTCACGAATCATCTGGACGCTCTCCGAGGGCGTCCGGAGCTTGAGCATCGCGACACGCCGATACAATTCTTCGATCGAAATAACGTCGCGCTCGACCTCTTCTTCGAGCAGCGTCAATAGCTCGCCCTACAACGATCGATGGCTGGCGGCGGCGCGCTTGCGCAGCTTTGCGACGAGCCGGTCCGGTACTTTCTTGATGATTAATGTTACCGGCATAGCCTATCTCCAAAATGGTTCTGTTCTGGAACCATTCAATGCGATTGGAGTTGCGACAACCGGCAGAAACAATTGCCCGAAGTTCGACCGCCGCGCTACGCCAGCAGCACCGCGACAATTCCCGTAAGAAATATCCCGTCGAACGTACCTGCGCCGCCGATCGATGCGACCGGCGCGCCGAGATCCGCGAGCTTGTTCAGATTCAAAAGGTCCGCGCCAATCAACGTTCCCATCACGCCGCTCACGAATGCGATCACGTCGCGATGGTGCTGTGCCGTGCCGAACACCGCGTCGAGCACGTAGGCCATCAGAGCCGCTACGATCGGTGGCACCAGCATCGGCGTTGCAATTCCGAGCCCGGGAATCGGCCGCGCGAACCGATGCACCATCATCGCAACGACCGCAGTGCCGATAACCGCGGCAAGGATCACGGCCGGAAACTGATACAGCACGTAGATCGAAATCAACACCGGCACGATTGCTCCCCCGACGTTCACCGCGACTACCGTCGAGCCGCTCACATAGTGCGCCGGCACCCGGTACGCGACGCCGAAACTACGAACGATCAGCGACGGTGCCGCACCGGTGTTTTCGATCCGCGTGATTGGGATGTTGATGAAGCTGCCAAAGAGCGCGGCCAGCAACGCCAGCACCGCAAGCTGCGGCGGCAATCCAATCATCTGGAACGCATAGTTGATGATGTGGATCTGGATCAGCGCGAAGATAAACGCGATGCCCAAAAAGAAAATGACAACCCAGAAAAATACGAATGGCGCGAAAAACACTGGTGAATGATATCAGGAGCGGCGTTACTTGTAAGAATCAGTTCGCGCGCGATCCGTGGCCGAGCGAAGGTATTAGACGCGGGCGCGCGCCGAATGCTTCCGCCCACCGCGGGCCGAGCGCGCGCTCCTCGGTATGAATCCGCACCGCCAGCAGGATTGCATTCAGGATCGAGAAGACTATCGCCGTGACGATCGCGCCGCCGATAAGCGGCACCGCCGCGATTTCGATCACCACCGCGAGATAGTTCGGATGCCTGAGAAACCGGTAGGGCCCGCCCGTCACCGGCGCCGCACCCGGCACCACGATCACGCGCGTGTTCCAGCGCTCGCCGAGCCTCGCGACCGCCCAGTAGCGGAGCGCCTGCGCGAAAGCTTCCGTTCCCAGAGCACCCCAGATGAGCGCGGGCGGCATCGCACGCGGAAAGAGCATCGCCTCGAGCGCGCACGACGCGATGAACGCGGTGTGCAGCGCCACCATCACGCGGTAGTGCCGCCGCCCTACTTCGATCGCGCCGCGCGCGAACGCACGCCGCGCATTGCGGCGCGTGAGATACAGTTCGTAGATTCGCTCTGCCGCGAGCGTCGCGAGCAGAAGCAGGTAAAATCGAAGCGGTATCACCACCGGAGTAGAACCAGCTCCATCGAAAAACCCGGGCCCATCCCGATCACCATGCCCAAATCGCCCGGGCGCGCGTCGCCCGCTTGGACCAGGTCGTTCAGCGTGTACAGCACCGACGCCGACGAGAGATTCCCCGCGCAGCGGAGCGAATTCCACGATCGCGTGAGCGCCCCTTCCGGCAGTGCGAGCGCACGATCCATCGCGCGCAGGATATTCGGCCCACCCGCGTGCGCAAGCCAGTGGCGAATCGAATCGCGCCCGAGGCCATTGTCGGCGAGGAACGAATCGACTTCCTCGCGAATATGCTCGCGAACCAGCTCGGTCAGCTTCGGCGAGAGAACGATTTTGAATCCAGTATCGACCAGGTCCCAGCCGAGAATCTCCTCGGTGTTGGCGAAGAGCAGCGGCCGCGAATCGAGAATCTTGGGACCGCCCGAATTGCGCTCGCTGCCGCTGACGACCACGGCTGCGGACCCGTCGCCGAAAAGGCCCGACGCGATGATATTCGCGGGCGACGTATCTGTGCGCTGCAGCGTAAGCGAGCAGAGCTCGACCGAAAGCAGCACCGCAACGTCGTTCGGAAAAGCCCGCACATAATCCGCCGCGCGCGCGATTCCCGACGCTCCGGCAGTGCATCCAAGGCCGAAGATAGGAGTACGCTTCACGTCGCGCCGAAGCCCAAGCGCCGACACTACGCGGGTGTCGATACTCGGCGTCGCGATTCCCGTCACCGTGACGAAGAAGAGATGACCGACTTCACGCGGCTCAACTCCTGCACGGTCGAGCGCCTTGCGCACCGCCGCGGCGCCCAGCTCCGGCGCGACCTTGAGCCACGCGTTGTTGCACTTGGAGAAGGTGTCGAGTCCGTAATAGTCATCGACCGCCAGCGCCAGATGGCGTCCTTTTATCTTCAGCGAGCGCTGGATCTGATCGAAGAGCCTTAAACTTCGATCCTGTCCGGCCCAGATTTGCTTGAGCGCAGCCGCCAGCTGCGGCTGATCCTGGTAGTTCGACGGCATCGCGGTCGCGACGCTGGTGAGAGTTGGAGCGGAATTTGTTTGCATAAGGTGCCGTGGACTCTACTCCTATTGTCCATCTAACAACATCCGGTAAGATTTCACGACTGTGAACAACGAATACCGCGACGAATTGCTCGAAACGCTGATTCGCGAATGCTACGTCGAACGCGAAGTCACGCTCTCGTCGGGCAAGAAATCAGATTTCTACCTCGATTGCCGGCGCGCGATGTTCCTGCCGCGCGCGGCGTTCCTCGCTGGCGAGCTGATGCTCGAACTGGCGACCGGCGCCGCTGTCGAGCAAATCGGCGGGATGGCGGCGGGGGCGATTCCCGTAACAGACGCGATCCTCGCCGCGGCGTATCGCCACGATGTCACGATGCGCGGATTCTTCGTGCGCAAGGAAGCGAAGGGCCACGGCATGGGCCAGCGAATCGAAGGCGCATTCAAGCCCGGGCTCAAGACCGCCGTGCTTGACGACACGATCACTACGGGCGGCTCGACACTTGACGCGCTCAAGGCGGTGCGCGAGGCAGGTGCGATAGTAACGGCCGCGATCTTCCTCGTCGATCGCGGTGAGGGCGGCGCAGAAGCGTTCGCGCGCGAAGGTCTCACGACCAAATCGATCTTCACCGGCAACGAACTCCGCGCGGCGGCCCGCGCGCGCCGCTGACCGCTCGCGAGCGATGACCGAGCGGAGGCGCGCGGCCGGCGAAACTTCGCGAATCGGCGGCGGCACACGAATCGCGGCGGTGTTCGGGGATCCCGTCGAGCATTCGATGTCGCCGGCGATGCACAACGCCGCATACGCCGCGCTCGGTCTCGACCGCGTCTATGCCGCCTTCAACGTCAAACCAAAAGATCTCGCGGCGGCGCTCCGCGCGGTTCCGGCGCTCGGAATCGTCGGCGTCAACCTGA
>JASHQJ010000146.1 GCA_030037595.1 Candidatus Binataceae bacterium | reverse complement strand
AGCGTCGAACCCATCAGGAACTCGCCATGAGATCGGGTTCGCTCATCTCTTAGATAGTACCGATTCTTTGATCCGTCTGAATGAACTGGCGATGTGGCGCAATGATCTTCGATCGAGAGACATGAGTAGGGCTGTGGCCTTCACGCTCGTCATCAGTTTTTTGTTAGCGATGATCTCGGGTCTTGGACTCTCTTGGTCAGTGAGTAAGAAGCTAGCCCAGCCGCTCAGCGAGCTAGCGACGCATCTGGCCGAGGTCGGTGAAGACTTTGAGGTGCCGCCCCGCCTTGGTCCGCAAAATCTGACGGAACTACAATCTGTAGCAGTCAGCTTCAATCAGATGGCGGATCGGCTCCGATACTACCAGCAGCTGAACATCGACCGGATTTTATTCGAAAAGAAGAAGGTGGAATCTATTGTTCGACATCTTGAACACGGACTTGTGCTGGTCGATTCCGAAGGTAGGATTGCTCATATCAACGAGATCGCTGAGATCGTGTTGGGTTTGGATGAAGTTAACGCCACTGGATTGCCCTTTGACAGTCTGCCAACCTCATCGGGTAGCTACTTGCGAATCCGGGATGAACTAAGAAGGAGGCGCAGGGAAGATTTTGCCCGACCAATTGAGGTTGATGTACATCTTCGCGGCCGCGATCATAGTTTCCTCGTAAACTACGCTCCCCTTAGCGAAGCAGGCGATTGGCTTGGAACTTTATTAACATTTCAGGACGTGACCGTCATTCGTGATCAAGAGCGTGCCCGCTTGGACCTGGTGGCAACGTTATCTCATGAACTTCGAACGCCACTTACTTCACTCGGTCTAGCGGCTCAAATTTTGGAACGCAAAATGCCAATGTCGCTAACGGACGAGCGCAAGTTATTGGCCATTGTCCTCACCGAGTTTTCGAGCGTAAGTGACCTCATTGACCAGCTCATGAATGCGTCGCGACACCGTTTGGCTACCATAGATATTCGCCGCGCAAAATTTGCCGTCGCACCGATACTAGAGGATTTCGCGAAGCGTTTGGCGATTCAGGCTGGGCAGAAGAAGGTTAATTTGAAGGTTCACTTGAGCCCCCTTCCAGAAATCTATGGTGACCAAGTGAAAATCTCCTGGGTGATTTCTAACCTGATTTCGAATGCACTTCGCTACACTCCCGAAGGTGGGGAAGTCGAGATCACGGCCTGCCCGGCGGATCCTGGCGCGATTCGCTTCGAGGTGAAAGACAGCGGACCTGGCATACCTGCGGAGATCCGGAATAGTATTTTTGAGCCCTTCGCTCAGTATCCAATACCTGGACATTCGCCCGGTTGGGCAGGCCTCGGTCTCGCAATAGCGAAAGAAATTGTCAATGCCCATGGGGGTCGAATATTCGTCCACAGCGAAGTCGGACATGGCAGCCGATTCACCGTAGAGCTTCTCATTGGTCAGTGAGCAGAAATTTTGAGTCGTTACCGAACACCGCTTCACGGACTAAGAACCGCGATTTGCCATGAAATCCTCCCGATCGCGGGCTCAACGCTTCGAGATAAGGGCGAATTCCCCGTCCGAAAGTGTCGAACTACTTGGTCCAGGCCATCGGCGCTTCGCTAACAAAGGTTTCACGACGAATCAATTTGCCTAAATCATCGTAGTATTCGACGACCTCGATGTAGCCAGTCTCTCTCGGATCGCGCTGCACGATGGCGAGCTTTCCCTTACGATATTCTTTTATAGTTTCGGGTTTCCCGTCGAAATCATCGTCGCGAATCTCGCGGATCAGTTCTCCGTGCGAGTACTCTTGAACAAGGTCGACCTGTCCGTCGAAGTTCCGATCAGTCTCGACCTTAATGAGTTCATCATTTCTGTATGTCTTTACGACGTCAGGCTTCCCGTCGCCATTAGTATCTATAGAAATCTTGTAGTAATCTCCGCCGATCTGGTATATCCACCGATCGGCCTGCCCATTATGGGCGCGGTGTGTAACACTGCCGTATGGTTCGGGGCTGCAGGACGTGATGCTAATAGCCAAACCAACCAAAAAAATTGCGGTCAACCGCATCCCTCTTTATAGATTGCGTAGCGTCTGCTTTCAAGCTTGCAGTTTGATTTTGATACTGCTTATTGCCGTCCTTCCTTGGCTCGGTATGCGACCAATCCCAGCGCCGATACTTACACCGCTTGGCGCAGAGCCGGTGCCACTTGACAAGTCTCTGCAATCTTCATTCGACAATTCGGTTGGAATTTCTCCGCTTGCGACACCTGGGAAGATCGTGCTCGGACCCTTGCCGTTGCACACATGCAAAGCAAAACCCGACAGGAGTGGTTTGCTTCAAGGGCTAACTTCTGTTGATCCGACTCAACGCTCGATCTGGCACAAACTGGGTCGCGCTCCTCCTTCAGTTTAGCTCTCCAAAAATCGATCTGCTGCATTGTTTGGCTTCGCGCTGCTACGCGAGCGCTAATCGAGGTTTAACCGCATAGCTGCGCGCGGAGTAGCTGGAGGACTGCTGCTCCAAAGTGAAGCGCAATATGGTCTTGGTTACTATCCTCGCTGCGGCATTCATGGTCGCGGTGTGGTACCCAAAATCATTCGATTCTCCCGTCAGCGTCACACAGATG
>JASHQJ010000145.1 GCA_030037595.1 Candidatus Binataceae bacterium | reverse complement strand
CGCGAATCGCTCAGGGGCCGCTTTGGGCAGCTTGCAAAGGGAGTTAGTGCAACCGGTGGCGTTCGTCCGGAAGAGGCGTCCGTCTCGATTTCGGCGTGCGATGCAATGCTCCAGCCGTATCCCGGCGGCGTCACTGCCCGTAACGCGACCGCGATTGCGGGCCTTCAGCATGGCAAGCCTGTCGTGACTACGGACGGTTCGATGACCGAGCAGATGTGGCGCGATTCGCGCGCCGCGACGCTCGTCGCTGAAGGCGCCTGGGGCGCTTTTGGTGCGGCTGCGCTTGCGATAGCGCGCGATCGTGAAAGCTCGCGCGCGACGGGATGCGCCGCGCTCGAATTTTATCGCGACGTGTTCGACCTCAGCCATACGATTCAAGCCCTCAGGAACAATTGATGCGCATTGCGATAGCCGCACGAAACTCGAGCGTAGTCGGCGGAATCGAATCGTACCTTCGCCGCCTGGTCGCGATGCTTTCAGGCGCGGGAGTCGAGCTTGCGCTGCTCAGTGAGAATAGTTCATCCGCCGATCGCGAGGCAGTCGCGCCGTCGCTTCCTTCGTGGTGCGTGCGAGAGCTGGGCGCATCGCGGACGCTCATCGCGCTCAAAGCGTGGCGGCCGGATCTTATCTTTGTCCATGGACTCGAAGATACGAACCTCGAGTCGCAGCTGACGGAGCTCGCGCCAACGATTCTCTTCGCTCACGACTACTACGGCGCCTGCATCAGCGGCGCGAAGACCTTCAGAAGCCCGACCGTGCGGCCGTGCGATCGGCGCTTCGGATGGCAATGCTTGCTGCACTTTTATCCGCGTCGATGCGGCGGGCTCGACCCGTGCACGATGTGGCGCGACTACAATCGCCAGACGGCGCGCGCGCGTCTGCTCGAAAAGTATTCCGCAATTGTCACCGCCTCTGAACACATACGGCGCGAGTACCTGAAGCTGGGCGTCGCGCCCGAGCGGGTTAATCGAATTGCGTACCCCGTCGAGCGTCTCATTGGCGAGAAGCGAGAGCGTCGCGGCGCGTGCGATGCATGGCGAATCCTCTTCGCCGCCCGGATGACGGGGCTCAAGGGCGGCGACATTCTTCTAAAATCGCTGGCGCGCGTAGGAGAAGCGCTCGCGCTTCCGCTCGAAGTCACGATGGCCGGCGACGGACCGGCGCGAAAAGGATGGGAGCGCGAGGCCACGGCACTCGCGGCGCGAAACAGCAAAATCGCAATCAACTTCCCGGGCTGGCTCGATAGCGCCGCGCTCGCGCGCGCGATTTTGGAGAGTGATCTGCTCGTGATGCCGAGTCTCTGGCCCGAGCCGTTCGGCATGATCGGCGTCGAAGCGGCTTCCGCTGGCGTGCCTGCCGCTGCCTTCGATACCGGTGGAATCTCCGAGTGGCTCACAGATGGCGTCAACGGCGCGCTCGCGTCTTCCGATCCGCCATCTGCAGACGGACTCGCCGATGCGATCATCAGATGTCTTCGCAACTGCGACACATACGCAGAGTTATGCCGCGGCGCGCGCGAGGCGGCGCGCCGCTTCGAACCTGAAATACACCTCGAGTCGCTGCTCGCGCTATTCGGACGCGTGGCACGCGCGGGTGGCGCGGCGCAGCACGTCGAGCTGGTTCATCGAGAATTCGCTGCGGGCTGACCAATCTTGGCTACGACGAGCACATCGAATGCTGGCGAACGCGCGCCGCTTCGCGTTGGCGTGATCGCGGACTTTCTCGAAGAACGATGGGCCAGCATGGATCTCGTCGCGGCGATGCTCGCGCGCGAGCTTCCCGCTGTCCGCGGTCCTGTGCCGATCGAACCCGAAGTTTTGCGCCCACGTTTTCTGCGTCCATTGACGCGGCTTTCACGACTTGCGCATTCGCGCGGCGCCTACAACGCGGAGCGCGCGCTGAATCGCTACGCATGGTATCCGCTGCGGCTCAGACGTGTGCAAAACAACTTCGACGTCTTCCATATCGTGGATCACAGCTACGCGCACCTGGTTAACTATCTTCCGGCGGCACGCACGATCGTGACCTGTCACGACCTGGATACCTTCCGTCCTCTTCTTGACCCGGCGCGGGAGCCACGCAGCGTTCTGTTTCGAGCCGTGATTCGGCATGTGCTCAAGGGGTTGCGCAGTGCGGTTATGATTACTTGCAACACCATGGTGACGCACGATGCGATCGTCAAAGCCGGGATCAGAAAGCCCGAAGAGATCGTCCGCGTGCCCTATGGCGTTGATACGGACTTGATTGCTGAACCACCTACAGAGGCTGAGGCTCGCGCCGACGAAGTCTTTGGCAGGGATCCTTCGGCGATCAACATATTGCACGTCGGGAGTGTTGATCCGCGCAAGCGTATTGATTTGCTACTCAAAGTCTTTGCGGGGATCTCGAAGAAACTGCCCGCATCTCGCTTGATCCGGGTCGGTGGCGTGCTGCCGCCCGCGATGACCAGGCGCGCGCGCGATCTCGGCGTCTACGATCGCATAGTGACGATTCCGTTTCTCGAACATCGCTTACTGTCCTCGTTCTATCGACGCGCCGATCTCGTACTGATGCCATCGGAGAGCGAGGGCTTTGGATTACCGGTCATCGAAGCGCTCGCTTGTGGTGCGCCGATCATCGCAACCGACATTCCAGTGCTGCGCGAGGTGGGTGGCGAGGCAACTCACTATTGCTCCTTGGGTGATATCGACAACTGGGTTTTCACGGCGATCCGGGTTTTGAACTCACGCGGAGGCGAGCTGGCATCTCAGCGGCGGGCCCAAGGCGTTTCATGGGCCTCTCAATTCACGTGGAGCAACTATGCGAATCGCACCGCAGCAGTATATCGATGGCTCGCGAGCCCGGAGTTTCGATTCAGCCCCGGATCAAAGCTCGAAGTCGAATGACGACATCGATCTCGACGCGCCGGCGCCCGCCGCGCGATCGAAAATAAACATCTGGCAGTAAAGGAACGGAACGAATGAAGGCGATAATCACAGGCGGGGCGGGATTTATCGGCACCAATGCCGCGGCGCGTTACCTCGCGCAGGGCTACGAGGTCGTTGTGATCGATAATCTCGCACGGCGTGGGGCCTTGGCGAACCTCAATTGGCTAAGAAGCCGCGGCCGGATCGTGTTCGCGCAGGTCGATGTGCGCGACAGCGCGATGATGGAGAAGACGTTCCGGCTGCATCGCGACGCCGCACTGGTGCTGCATCTCGCCGGCCAGGTGGCGGTGACATCTTCGGTCGCCGATCCGCGCTTCGACTTCGAGACCAACGCGATCGGCACGCTGAACGTGCTGGAAGCGATGCGCCGGCTGAATCTCGAAGCTCCATTGCTCTACGCCTCGACCAACAAGGTCTATGGCGAAATGGAAGCCGAGGGCGTGGTCGAGCGGCCGACGCGCTACGATTATTCGAAACTCAAGTTCGGCGTATCAGAGGAGCGCGTGGTCGATTTTCATTCGCCCTACGGATGCTCGAAAGGCGCGGCCGATCAGTACGCGCGCGACTATCATCGTATCTACGGCCTCAACACCGTCGTGTTCCGCCAGTCGTGCGTCTACGGCACGCGCCAGTTCGGCCACGAGGACCAGGGTTGGGTCGCATGGTTTCTCATCGCGGCCGAGATGGGACTTCCAATCACGATCTACGGCAATGGCAAGCAGGTGCGCGACGTGCTTTTTATCGACGACCTGCTCGAGGTGTTCGACGCCGCGGTGCGCAACATCAAGGTCGCTCGCGGCCGCATCTACAACGTCGGCGGGGGACCGGCGAACGCGTTGTCGCTGGTGCAGTTGCTCGATTTGGTCGGTGAACGTCGCGGCGAGCCCCTGAGCGTGAGCCATGCGCCGCGCCGTCCGGGCGATCAGCGAATCTACGTTAGCGATATCCGTCGCGCGGGTGCGGAGCTCGGCTGGCAGCCGTGTATCGGGTGGCGCGAGGGAGTGGGCCGGCTGCACGACTGGGTGCGGCAGAATCGTGATGAATGCGAACGAATCTTCGAGCTCGGCGCGCAGCCTGCCGTCGCGGGCTGAGGTTGATTTGAAACATCCGCCCTCACATCCGCGCCGCCAGAGCGTCGTTCACATCGGCAAGTTTTATGCGCCGCACGTCGGCGGAATCGAGACGCATCTCGAGGCGCTATGCGCCGAGCTGCGCAAAGCGCTCGACGTGCGCGTGCTGGTGGCCAACGATCACCGCCGCGACGAAGAGGCGATTGTCAACGGCGTGATGGTCTCGCGGCTCGCGATCCAGATGACGCTCGCGGGGGCGCCGATCTGTCCCAGCATGGCGTGGAGGATCCGGCGCGCGCCGGCTGATCTCGTGCATGTCCATCTGCCGAACCCGGCTGGCGTTATCGCGACCCTCGCGAGCGGCCGCACCCGCAACGTGATCGCGACGTGGCATAGCGACGTTGTGCGTCAGCGCCGCCTCGCGCGCGTGTTCGAGCCGATCCAGCGGCGTTTTCTCCGCCGCTGCGCGGCGATAATCGCGACTTCACCCGACTACGTGGACAGCTCGCCGACGCTCGCGCGGCTTCGCGATCGATGCCACGTCATCCCGTACGGTATCGAAGTCGCTGACTATCAAAGGGCCGACGACGGCGCGGTGCGCGAGATTCGCGAGCGCTTCGGCCCGCGGATTGTGCTCGCGGTCGGCCGCCTCGTTTACTACAAGGGCTTCGAGTACCTGGTGCGTGCGGCATCGCGCGTGAATGCGAAATTTCTAATTGTCGGCGATGGTCCGCTGCGTGATTTCCTGCAAAAAGAGGCAGATGCGCTCGGCGTTGCCAATCGCGTCGTGTTGCTCGGTGAGATGCAGCCGCGCGAGATCATTCCCTACTATCACGCCGCCGACGTGTTCGCGCTGCCTTCGGTCGCGCGGAGCGAAGCCTTCGGAATCGTCCAGCTCGAGGCGATGGCATGCGGCACGCCGGTGGTGAACACGAAAATCAAATCCGGCGTGCCGTTTGTGTCGCGCGACGGCGAGACCGGGATCACGGTGCCGCCCGCGGATGTCGAGGCGCTGGCCGATGCGATCACCCGGCTGCTCGCCGACGGCGAGTTGCGCGCCAGGTTGGGCCACGCGGCGCGGCGGCGGGTCGCGGCGGAATTCGGCCTCGACGTGATGGTGCGGCGCACGCGCGAGCTATACGAGACAGTCATCCGGCAGACGATGGGCGGCGCAGTTCCGGAAGCACTGGCTGACTGATCGGCGCGCCACTGGTGACTTCGACGGGAATGAGTAGTGGTGGCGGACCAAACTGAGTATCGCCGTCCTTTCCACTGCGTACGAGTCGAATCTCGAGTGAGTAATGCCCCGGGCGCTCTGGAGCGGCTTCCACCGCGTCGAGCTCGGCTGACTCGCCCGGGAAGACGTCGAGATGCAGAGCGCAGTCTCCCACCTTCGTATCGAGCGGATGTCCGTCCGCTCCGACCCATCGCCACTTTAAACTAACCGCTCCGCGGGCAGTCGATTGCTCCGCGAGCCATACCGCGCGGCCGCTGTTCGTCACATTCAGCAGGACGCGCACCGGCTCGCCCGGAGCGACGGTGGTCGGCGCTGACCGGACGGTATATTCGGCTGCGAGCAGATCGGGGTCGCTTGCGCTGGTGGACCGGGGGTGAAGCGCGATCAGGATTGAATCGGTGTTGCGCTCGAAAGGATCGACCACCGGATTGTCGCTCCAGAGCCACATCCGCCGCGTCGGTTCGTGAAGCGCCCACCCATTCCACGCGAAGTTGCCCGAGAATGTGCCGATCGAGTGCGTCATGACCGACCAGGCCGCGAGGATCGCAAACACCGCGCGCCGCGCGCTGCCATTCGCCAGCCACTCGTGCAGCGGATAGAGCGCAAGCGACAGGATCGGGTCAATATTCGTCAGCAGCCTCGGCCCGTAGGAATTGCCGCCGGTCCACGTGATCCACTTTGAAACGACGAGGATCATCATCAAGGCGCCGACCGATAGCGCTCTGAGGAGCGCATCGCCGCCGCGGCGCCATGATGCAATCAGCGGCGGCGCCGAAAATAGGAAAATCGGCGAATAAAAGAAAAGGCCGCGCCCGGGACTCAGCAATACTGCCGGCAGGCCGACCGAAAGCGGCGTCCGCCACAGTGAATTGCCCTGAACAAGCTGGCCGAATGCGCTCCCGGCGCCTTCGAAAAACTGGGTGTGAAGCGCGTTGCCGAAGTAGGCGTGATTGTACCAGAGCACGAAGATGAGCGACGGAATCGTCGCGGCAATGAAGAGCGGAATCTGCCGCCGAAACGCGATCAACACGTACACGGCGAGCGGCGCCGCGATCACGATATCGACCGGCCGCGTGACAACCTCGGCCGTGAGCGCGAAACCTGCAAGGATTGCCCATCGTTCGTCGCGGCGCGCGCGAACCAGCGCGTAAAGCGCGGTACTGAGCGCAAGCTCGCACGGCCCGTGCTGCCAGAGCGCCTGGCTCGCGATGCTGAGCGTGCTCGAAGCGAACGCATAGACCAGGGCGATCACGAGCGCCATCCAGAACGGAGCGAGCTCGGCCGCCGCGAGGTAGATGACGGCGACCGAGAGCGCGGCGATGACGGCGGCGGAGATTTTTTCGAGCTCCGCGAAGATCCGCGCTGACGAATCGACGCCGGCGGCGATCGGAACCACGTAAAAGGGTAGGGCGAAGATGGCCGCGCCGACCGGATAGTCGGAAACGTAGTGACCGTTCACCTCGCGCTCGTAGTACGGAAGTTTGGGTTCATGCAGCGATGGAAACCGATCGAGATAGAAGTTGCCGTCGCGCAGGATGCTGATCGGCAGAAGCTTGGCGGGGATAGAATCACCGGCGGAGATAGTGCGGCCGTTGGCGAGAAACACAATCAGCGCGAGTGCGAATAGCAGGAATGCCGGCCGACGGCGGAGCGCGGCGCCGAGCGAACCGCATTCGAGAACTATCGCGAGCGCGATGAATCCAACTATTGCCGCGATCGCGGGCCATATCTTGATCGCATGAAAGGTGAACGGCCCGATCGGCACGTAGTAGCCGCCGGTCACGAGAATCGAAAGCAGGTAGAGCCCCGCGACAGCGGCGCTGATGCGCGTGGCTAGCGCGTAGCCGTGGGTAGTGTCGCGATCGTTCTTTGCCGGCGGATGCATTGCTGGTCCGGCAACGCGCGCGATCAACTAGAGCGGTGGCGGTGATCCCGCCGCGCTGGTCGGGGCCGCGGATGGCTGGTCCTCGAGCGTCATGCCCTCGACACCCTTCGCGCCCACATGACCGCGCGGCACGGGAGTTCCGACCGGGGCGCCGTACTGTTCAGCGGCTTCGTGCCCGTAGCGCATCGCCTGCAGCGGCCGTCCGCTCAGATTCGCCGTGGACGGCGCGGGCGACTTAACGAGGTCCTCGCCTACAGACTCATGTTGGAAGATCCGGTGGACGTCGAGCGGCACCGGCTCAACCACGCGTCCGATGTTGACAGGTTCCTGCTCGACGTTGACGCGGTACTTGAGGATGACGCCGCGCTCGGCGCGCAAATCGTAGAGCCCGGGCGGCAGATCGACCGAGAAGTTGCCGCTATCGTCGGTCGGCGCGATGAACATGTCGCCGGTCGCGCGATTCTCGAAATGAAGCTGGCGATGCTCGGCCGGCTTGCTGTTCTGATAAACGAAGTTTCCGCTGACAACCACGGCGCCTGCGACACGCGCACGGGCGAACGCAAAGAACGCAGTTGCGAGTGCGATCGTAATCGACGCTCGCGCGACGGTATTTGACAGCTTGAGATGCGGCCAGTGCTTCACGATTTCTCCCCGGTTCTGCTAACGCCGCGCGATTCTAACCGTCAGTGCTCATGGTTTGGAAGAGAACGGGCGGACGGTTGATGACGACAGGGTCGGCTGAATATGCTAGCGGAAACCGCGCGCGAGGAAAGTATGGAGTCCGTAATTATCTACCATAATCCGGGATGCGGCAGTTCACGCGGCGCGCTCGGCCTCTTGAACGAGCGCGGCGCAAAGCTCGAGGTGATCGAGTATCTGAAGAAGCCGCCCGCGCGGTCCGACCTCGAACGGATCCTGAAGATGCTCGATTCGCCGCCAGCCGACCTGGTGCGCAAGGACAAGCGCTTCAAGGAACTCGGCCTCAATCCAGATGACTACACCGACGTCAAATCAGTGATCGCGATCCTGCTGAAGCATCCGGAGTTGATGCAGCGGCCGATCGTGATCCGGGGCGGGCGGGCAGTGATCGCGCGGCCGCCGGAAAAGCTGAACGAGCTGTTTTAGGCGGGTCCGGCGCCGGTCAGGCGCTCTTTTTGACGCGGCCGCTCCGGATGCATCGCGTGCAGACGCGGATCCGTTTGACGTTGCCGCCGACCTGAGCGCGCACTTCCTGCAGATTCGGTTCCCATCGGCGCTTGGTCTTGTTGTTGGCGTGGCTCACGTTGTTGCCGACGGAGGGCTCTTTTCCACAGATCGCGCAGTGTCTCATGGTGTGTGAATCTTCCGCAAATTAAAGATAACCAGTCATCATAGCTGGTCGGGTCGAGACGTGAAAGGGCCGCGCGCGCTTGGTGTCGATACTTTGTAAACCTCTTTTATGATGACGAGCCGATCCGGAATGATGTCGAACCCGGTGGAAGCGGCCGCAAAACTGGATTCGCGGGAGATGCATCAAGCGGGCGACGAGCGCGCCGCGGCGCGTCCCCGCCTCGAGTTGCGCCGGGAGTGGACCTTCGCCGCGCTGCTCGCCGCCTACGTGATCATCTACCTTGCCTGGTATCCCGCGACCTACACCATCTCCGACGAGGGCAACTATATCGCCCTCGCACGCGCGCTTTGGCACGGCACAATCTTCGTTGACCGTGCGGGAGCGTTCTGGGGCCTGCAAGTCGGCAATCACATAGTCTCGAAGTACTCGGTGTTCCATACGGCGATGCTCGCGCCGGCTTTCGCGCTCAATTGGCGCCTGATGTTTCTCGTCGCGGCCGGATTCTTCGTCGCCGGCGCGTTCATCCTGCGCGGGATTCTCCGGCGCCACGGCCGCGGCAGTGGATGGTGCCTCCTCTACTTCATGCTCGCGGGCGGCCTCTACTATTCGCAAACCGTGATGGCCGCGGTGCCGGCCGCCGTGATGGGCCTGCTCGGTGTCTCGCTATGTCTTCGCGATCGGCCTCGCCCGCTGCTTGCGGGCCTCGCGTTCGGCGCGAGTATCCTGCTGCATCCGTGGATGGCTCCGCTCGCCGCGACGTTCGGGCTCGTGTGGAGCCTTGAGCAGGGCTGCGCGGGAGTTATTCGCGCGGCGGGATACCTCGCGCTCGGCGTGCTGCCCGCGGCGCTCGCGATCATGGCCTACAACGCCGCGACGACCGGCAGTCCATTTCAGGACGTGTACACGATTCTCGGGTACCAGTACGAGTTCACTGGCGAGCGGCTTCCCGGCTTCTTCTATTTCTACGTGCTCTCCTTCGCGATTTTTCCAATAGCCGGATGGAGCGCGCTCTGGCGCCGATTCTCTGGCACGTGGTCGATTCCCGCCGCGTGCGCGCTCGGCGTCGCGTTGTGCTCGTTGTACTTTTTCCGCGATGGGCTCCGCACCGGCTCTGCGCGTTTCGGATCGCTCGCGTTCATCGCGGGCGGGATTCCGGGGCAGCGTTTTCTCTTGCCCGTCTCGATGATCGCGTGCCTGCCCGCCGCGCGATTCCTGGCCACGTTCACCTCGCGTATCCCGGCGCGGCTGCAACTTCCGGCGCGCCTCGCTGCAGTCGCGTCGTTCGCGATCTTCTTCGCAGGCCTAAGCTTCACGCATCAGAGCTACGTGAGCGCGCACGCTGCGCTGCAGCGCGCACTTGCAGATCGGCTGCCTGCAGCTGCCCCGATCGGAGTCGCGGGCGAGGCGATCAAGGAATTCGCGCCGACCGATCGCCTCTACTCGAGGCTCGAATACTTCGACGACGACGCGGCAATCCCGCCCGACCACTATTTCGTCTGCGTGCGACTTCCGGGCGACGTGCCGCCTCGCGCCTGGATGCGCGGGCATCGCGCGACCATGCTGCCGTTTCGTTCGTGGGCGTGGAACCGCGATCTCTGGATTGGCGAAAGGTCCGCGTCGCGCTGAGCAATTGCTACGGCAGTCCGACCTGCGGATGACTCAGCGACGGCGCGAAGCGCGCGCGTAAGAGCGGCTCGCCGACTTCCGTAGCGGTCAGCGAGACGCTCGCGTCGCATCCGCACTTGAGGCTCATCATCCGCGCGCTTTCGCCGAGCGCCTCGCTGTAGCGCTCGAGGTCAGTCTTGAGCGCGGCGGGCGCCGCCTTGTCCGCGATCACCGCGTCCTTGCCGGCGATCAGTACGGTCGGCGTTGAGCCGGTCTTCTCGGCGAACATCTGCTTGACCATCGCGATGAATGCCGGCCGGTCGAGCCCCGGAACGTCGCGCTGCAGCACGCTCGCGTAGGCCGCCTCCGCGCGATGCTCATCGGCAGGCACCGCGAGCGCGCGGCTGATTGAGTCGGCCCGCGTGGACTCGGCGGTATCGGACTTTTCATACTCGGCGAGTATCGTGTGCGCTTCGCTGACGTCGCCGCCGTCCATCGCGCCGAGCGTACGACCGAGCAGATTCTCCGACTGCGCGCGCTTGATCTGCTGCTGCGCTGCCTCGAGCATCCGCTGGACTTCAGGATTCTGGAGACCCACGCTCCTGAACACCGCCATCGCAGTCTCGCTGTCGCCGCGATCGAGCAGTTGCTGCGCGGTCTCGAGTGGCTTCAAGGGCCCCGTGTCGAGGATCGGTGCGTTTTGCAGATAAAGCTTGGTACCGGCGAGCAGCTTGGCCTCGACCCGCGCTTGCACCGCTTCGTACGCCTGCCACGCACTCGACGAGAGGAGCTTCTTGCCTGTTGCGCGCTCGACGAAGAGCTGGGCCGGGATCGAGAGGATTGCGGCCGCGGTGCCGACGATCGGCTCGCGCTCGGTGAAGGTGAAGCGATGATGGTCCTCGGCGAGCGTCGAGAGATTTATCGTCCAGATCTCGTAAGTACCGGTGAAGCGCGCCTCGTTCTGGTCGTGCTCGGTGTGAAAGCTGTCCTGCGCGAGGCTCACGATAATGACGCCGTCGAGGCGGTCGTCTGGCTCGCCCGCGACGAAGCGCTTGACGCACGCGTCGAGGTCGCCGGGCGGCTGGATCGGGACATCCTTGATATTGGGCAGCGAGCCGACCATGTTTTCGAGGTCGACCTCGGTCTGCGGCGAGATCGGACCGCTCACGCCGACTCCGATTTTGATTGGTTGATCTGCCGCCCGCGCGGGCTGGGCGCCGAGCAGAAGAGCGGCGCCAATCACAATCGCGGATAACTTCTTCATCGGTTCAATGACAGCGCCGTGGGCGGCGTTCCGCCGCCTTGTCCCTATTTGTGCACAATCGGCATCGCCGCCCCCTGCCGATTGCTTGAGTATGCGGACCGCACGCTACAATGTCTAACCAGGCGGTACAATGGCGAATCGCGTCATCCACATTCTGCCCGAGCAGGTTGCAAGCCAAATCGCCGCGGGCGAGGTCGTCGAGCGGCCGGCGTCAGCCGTCAAGGAACTGGTCGAAAATTCGCTCGACGCGGGGGCATCGACGATCAGCGTCGCTATCGAGCGCGGCGGCGCGGGGCTGATCGCGATTATCGATGACGGATGCGGGATGAGCCGTGAGGACGCGATCATCTCGATTCGCCGCCATGCCACCTCCAAGATTCGCGGCGCGGGCGACCTGGTCGCGATCCGGACGCTCGGCTTTCGCGGCGAGGCGCTGGCCTCGATCGCCAGTGTCTCGCACCTCCTGATTCGCTCGCGGCGGCCCGACGACGAGCACGGCGTCGGGCTTGCCGCGGACGGCGGGGATATCGCCGAGACGTGCGAATGCGCAATGGCGCCGGGGACGCGAATCGAGGTGCGCGAGCTTTTTTTCAACACCCCCGCGCGGCTCAAGTTCCTGAAGACCCTCGCCACCGAGCAGGGCGCGATTGCCGAGGCTATCCAGCGCCTCGCGCTCGCCAATCATACGGTCGCGTTCAGGCTCGAGACCGACGGCCGATGCGTTCTCGATCTGCCGCGCGCGAAGAGCTTGCTCGAGCGGGTGCGCCAGGTCTTCGGTCCGAAGATCGCCGCGATGATGCTCGCGCTCGATCGCTCGCGGGCGGGAATCCGCACGCACGGCCTGGTGGCGACGAGCCAGGAATCGTTCGCCACGGCGCGGATGGTTTTCACGTTCGTCAACGGACGCGCGGTTCGCGACCGGATGCTGATCCGCGCCGTCGAGCAGGCCTACCAGACTCTGATTCCGCGCGGGCGGCATCCGGCGGCTATCGTCTTCGTCGATTTAAGGCACGAAGACGTCGACGTGAACGTGCATCCGATGAAGACGGAGGTGCGCTTTCGCAACTCGGGCGCGGTGTTCGAGGCGGTGTATCACGCCGTTCGCGATCGCCTCGCCGATCAGACGAACGCTGCGGCCGGAACGGAAGAAGTCGCGGCGGCGCCCGCGAGCGCGGCACAGACGGCCGCGCTTTCCGCGGCGCGAGAGGTAATCGTCGAACAAGAATCCACAACTGTTCCCGCGCTGGCGCCAATACGCTCCGACGCGCCGCTTCGCCTGGTCGCCGATAATCCCCCGCCGGCCCGCGAGCTCCAGCGTCCGCTCGGGCTCGGCTACGACCGCGCCGCGATGCTTAACCAGGCGGAACCGGCCCGCGCGATTCCGCTGTACTCGCGGCTTAAGGTTATCGGGCAGCTGTTCGCAGGTTATATCGCGCTCGAGGGCGAGGACGGCCTGCTGCTGGTCGATCAGCACGCGGCCCACGAGCGCGTGACGTTCGAGAAGCTCCGCGCCGAGTTGCGTGACGGCGGAATCCGCGTGCAGGCGATGCTCACGCCGGAGACGATCGAGCTGAATCCAGCGCGCGCCGCCCAAATCCAGGCCGCTCTGCCCGAGCTTCGTGCGATCGGCTTCGACCTCGAGCCTTTCGGTCCCGCGACCCTCCTCTTGAAGGGCGCGCCCGCAGTTTTCGGCGTTGACGGTGCCGCGCCGCTCCTTCGCGACATGCTCGACGCGGTCGCTGATGGAGAAGCGCGCCAATCTACCGGGGTGGCGTTCGAAGAAATGCTGAAGCGGCTCGCTTGTCACGGCTCGGTGCGCGTCGGCCGCGTGCTCGAGGATCGCGAGATTCACTCGCTCCTTGAAGAGCTCGATCGCACCGAGTTCAAGACCAACTGCCCGCACGGGCGCCCGGTGCATATCAGCTTTCCACGCGGGCAAATCGAGCGAATGTTCCGACGATGAGCGTCGCCGCTCAGGCCAGATTGCCGCGGGTCGGGGTTATCGCCGGCCCGACCGGCTCGGGCAAGACCGCACTCGCGCTCACCCTTGCTGAGCGGCTCGGCGCC
>JASHQJ010000144.1 GCA_030037595.1 Candidatus Binataceae bacterium | reverse complement strand
GGGCGGACGCGGTGCGCCGGCCGCGCTTCGCGATCGCGGGTTGATCGAATTCCTGCAGTGGACCGCGTCGCGCGTCCGCCGCCTCTGTTCGGTATGCACCGGCGCGTTCATTCTCGC
This sequence comes from Candidatus Binataceae bacterium, assembly GCA_030037595.1. Taxonomy (GTDB): domain Bacteria; phylum Desulfobacterota; class Binatia; order Binatales; family Binataceae; genus JASHPB01. The sequence continues at coordinate 4,467 of JASHQJ010000144.1, read as the reverse complement.
CGAGGCCGGCCTGCTCGATGGGCGCGTCGCGACGACTCACTGGCGCGCCTGCCGCGATCTCGCGAAGAGTTACCCGCGCGTCAAAGTCGAGAGCGATCCGATTTTCGTCCGCGATGGAAACCTGTTCACCTCCGCGGGCGTGACCGCCGGAATCGATCTCGCGCTCGCCCTGGTTGAAGAGGACCACGGCCGGCGCGTCGCGCTCGCGGTCGCGCGCGAACTCGTGATGTTTCTCCGGCGGCCCGGCGGGCAGTCGCAATTCTCCGTGCAGCTCGCCGCACAGTCCGCAGATCGCGAGCCAATCCGCGAACTTCAGGCGTGGATAGCCGATAACCTCGGCGCCGATCTCGCCGTCGCCAAACTCGCGCGGCGTGCCGCGATGAGCGCGCGGAACTTCGCCCGCGTCTTCGCACGGGAGACCGGCCTCACGCCCGCCGACTTCGTCGAGCAAACGCGGGTCGAAGCGGCGCGCCGGCGGCTCGAGGAATCGAGCGACGGCATCGAGGCGATCGTCGCCGCTTGCGGACTCGGCACGCGCGAGTCAATGCGCCGCGCGTTCATGCGCCGGCTCGGCATCGCGCCGAGCACGTATCGCGCGCGCTTTCGAAGTTCGGATGCCGCCTGAAACGAAACAAAATCTACTGCTGCGAGGTGAAGAACGAACGATGGATATCGCAATTCTGCTTTTCGATCGGATGACCGCGCTCGATGCGATCGGCCCCTACGAAGTGCTCGCCAATCTTCCCGGTGCGGAGATCAAGTTCGTCGCTGAGACTACGGGCTTGAAGCGGACCGAGCATCGCTCGCTCGGCCTCTTTGCCGATTATTCCGTCGCCGACGTCACCAGCGCCGACGTGCTCGTGATTCCCGGCGGCTTCGGCGAGGAGGACGTGCGCGCGAAGCCCGCGATGCTCGAGTGGGTGCGCGCGATTCACGCGACGACAAAGTGGACGACCTCCGTATGCACCGGCGCGCTGATCCTTGGCGCGGCGGGAATCCTGAAGGGCCTCGACGCGACCACCCATTGGGCCGCGCGCGATATTCTCCGCCAGTTCGGCGCGAATCCGGTGAAGGAGCGCGTCGTCGAGCGCGGCAAGATAATCACCGCCGCGGGCGTGTCGGCCGGTATCGACATGGGGCTCCATCTCGCGCGGCGCATTGCAGGTGACGACGTCGCGCACGCGATCCAAATTGGAATCGAGTACGATCCCGAGCCTCCGTTCGACGGCACTTTCGAGAACGCGCCCGCTCCTGTCGCTTCGTTCCTGACCAAGCTCTACGAGCGGCGCCTGAAGGAATCAGCCGCGGCGCGCAGCGCAGCGTCAGCCCGGTAGATGCACGAGCTCGAGCTTCAGCCCATCCGGATCGGTGAAGAACATCGCGTAGTAGCCGGGCATGTAATCGTAGTCGCGTGGCGGGTCGGTGATCGCGCCGCCGTGCGACGGGATCTCGGCCGCGAGCTTGTCGATCTGCGCGCGGCTCTCGGCATTGAGCGCGATTTCGCAAAGCCCGACGCGATGGCGATCAAACGTATCGGCGCGGAACTGCGGCTCGGCCTCCTGCACCCAGAATGAGCCGCTTTCGCCGTAGAAGCCGACGCCGCGCTTGCCGCCGTCCGGATAGTCCATCGAATTCGGATATCCGATCTGCGGCATCAGCCACGAATAGAAGGGCTTGGCCTGGTCGAAGCGGTTGACGTTGATCATCAGGTGATTAATTTGTCCGCGCATCGGCGATGACCTCATCGTTGATATAGCATCGCGGCCAAATTGAAGTGAGGATTTGTTGAGCCCGTCCTCGATGTCATCCTTGTATCTCTCAAGTGACGAGGAATTGAACAGGGCAGAAGCAGCGCGTGGGAGACCGATGTCATCAGCGGGCGAGCGGAGCCCGTCGCTCAGCGAGGACCCTCACGCGCCACTAATGGGCGCCACAACCCGAACAGTCGCTGGGGCCGCCAGCCGAGCCGCATCGTGCGCCAGGATGGGAAGCGCGCCCAGCGCGAAGAGGGGCGGTGATGAATGAGGTTGGAGTAATGATGGGAGTGGATACGGCGCGGATGATGCTCGATGGGTCAAGCGGGTGCGGGGCATGGCGGCCTCCAAGCCGACCCAGTTCAGGCAGGTCCGCCTCTTCTTGGCCGTTTCGAAACGCTTCCCTTAGGCGTTGTTCCTCTTGCTCCCGGGCGGGGTCCATATGTGACATCAAGGGCCTCACTTCCTTCCGCGGCGGCCAAGGCGGGCATAAAGTGCGGCGCGCATCACGCCAGTTGGTGGTGCGATGTCGTTGAATAACTCGAACGCGAGCGCGCCCTGGTTAATGAGCATGCCGGCGCCGTCGGCGAATCTGCGCTTCAGCGTGACCGCCGGCTTGAGAAACGCAGTCGGCCGCGCGCTGTAGAGCAGATCATAAAAGAAGCAATCCGTCCGCGTTGCCTTGTAATCGAGGCGCGCGAAGCGGGGCGTCGTCAGGCCCATCGGCGTCGCATTCAGGATGATGCGCGCCGAGGCGAGGAGCGCGCGATCAACGAGCGCATCGAGGCCGCGCGCGACGAGTTTCGTACCGCGAGCGGCGCGTGAGAGCCGCCGCGCGAGGCGCTCGCCGCGCTCGCGCGTGCGGTTCGCGATCACGATCTGCCCCGCACCGAGGCGCGCGCACGCCAGCATCGCCGAGGCCGCCGCGCCGCCCGCGCCAATCACGATCGCGATACCCCCTTGTATCGCGACTTGGAGCGCGCGCAGGTCGCGCTCGAGGCCGCGCGCGTCGGTGTTGTCGCCAAAGAGGATTCCGCCGCGGTTGATCACGCAATTCACCGCCGCGAGCGTGCGCGCCTCGCGGCTCAGCCGCTTGATCAGCTGCGCAGCCTGCTCCTTGTGCGGGACGGTCAGGTTGACGCCGACTATTCCGAGCGCTGGAATCGCGCGGAGCGCCGTCGCGAGATCTTTTGGCTTTACCTTGAACGCTACATAGACGCGGTCGAGGCCGAGCGCCGCGGATGCGGCGTTATGTATCGTCGGCGACATCGAATGCTCGACGGGATCGCCGAAGACCGCGATGATTCGCGTGCCGCCGCCGATTCGCGAAATATCGCCGGCCGCGCGCCCGCGCTCGGTCCTTGCTCGCGAGCCGTCAGCGGCGCGAGCGTGCCGTCGCGCGGATTTCATCGCCAATGAAGATGGATCTGATCTTGAGTCCTTCGCGCGCGAACGCTCCCGCGCCGCCCTCGCCACGATCGACGAGGAAGATCGCGGCCGTCACGATCGCTCCCGCCTCGCGCACCGCCGCGAGCGCGTCGAGCGTCGAGCTGCCGGTCGTAATTGTATCGTCGAGCACAGCAGTGTTGAGCCCCGGCTTGAATGCGCCTTCGATGCGCTGGCCCATGCCGTGGCCCTTGGCTTCCTTGCGCACGAAGAAGCCGCGCATCGCGACGTCGTGGCGATACGCCGCGGCGAGGATCGCGTCGGTGACCGGAATCGCCGCCGCCGCCATCCCGCCGATCTGCTCGACGCCCGCGTCGGTCGCCAGTTCGAGCATCAACTCGCCGGCGAGGAACGCCGCGCGCGGAATGAACATCGCGCGCCGGCAATCGAGGTAGTAATCGGATTTCTTGCCCGACGACAGCGTGACTTCGCGCTCGACATAGCATTCGCGAACCAGCGTATCGAGCAATTCCCGGCGGTATTCGGGGTTCACAAACGTGAAATCTTACCGGATGTCGTTCTGGGCACAATAGTAGTAGAGTCGCCGACACGTTATGGAAACCAATTTTGCACCCACTCTCACCAGCGTCGCGACCGCGATGCCGACGAATTATCAGGATCAGCCGCAACTGGCGGCTGCGCTCAAGCAAATCTGGGCGGGACAGGATCGGGGCTTACGGCTCTTCGATCAGATCCAGCGCTCGCTGAAGATCAAGGGGCGCCATCTGGCGCTGCCGGTCGACGACTACTACGGGCTCGACACCTTCTCCAAATGCAACAACGCGTGGCTGAAGGTCGCGCCCGAACTGGGCGCCGCCGCGGTGCGCAAGGCGCTCGACCGGGCGGCAGTTGAACCGCGCGAGGTGGGACACCTTTTCTTCGTTACCGTCACTGGAATCGCTACGCCGAGTATCGATACGCGCGTGGTGGCTGCGCTCGGCCTGCGGCGCGACGTGAAGCGCACTCCTATCTTCGGCCTCGGATGCACTGCCGGAGCATCGGGAATCGCGCGCGCTGCCGATTATGTGCGCGCCTTTCCGAACGACGTCGCGGTGCTGCTCTCGGTCGAGCTCTGCTCGCTGACGCTGCAGCGGACCGATACGTCGCCAGCCAACATTATCGCGTCGGGTCTTTTCGGCGACGGCTCGGCGGCAGTGGTCATCAGCGGAGGCGAACGCAATTCGGCAGGCCCGAAGATTCTCGCCACGCGGCCGCTGCTCTTCGCCAACACCGAGGAGATTCTTGGCTGGGATCTCGTCGATACCGG
>JASHQJ010000143.1 GCA_030037595.1 Candidatus Binataceae bacterium | reverse complement strand
CCCTTGAGCGCCGTGACGACCTGGTCGCGCCGCTCGCGGTAAATCGCGCAATACTCCGCGAGCTTGTCACCGTCCCCGCCTTCGAGCGCCGTGATCGCGGCCTCCTGCACGGCTTGGAAAACGCCCGAATCCATGTTGGTCTTGACCTTGCCGAGGGCCGCAATCAGCTGGGCGTTGCCGACGACGAATGCGCAACGCCATCCTGTCATCGAGAAGGTCTTCGATAGCGACTGGAACTCAACCGCGCACTCGCGCGCGTCGTCAGCCTCGAAGACGCTCGGCGCGCGGTAGCCGTCGTAAGCGATCCCGGAGTAGGCGCTGTCGTGCGCCAGGATGATGTTGTTGGCGAGGCAGAACTTGACCGCCTGTTCGAAGAACGACCGGTCCACGGTCGCGCCGGTCGGATTGTTCGGGTAGTTGAGCCAGAGCAGCTTGGCGCGGCGCGCGATCTCAGCCGGGATGGCAGAGAAATCGGGCCGGAAGCCGTTCTCCTGCTTAAGCGTCAGAAAGTAGGGTTCGCCGGCATTGAAGACACATCCCGAGTAATAGACCGGATATCCGGGGTCGGGGATCAGCACGATATCGCCGGGATCGACGATCGCCGTCGAGAAGTTTGCGATTCCCTCTTTCGAGCCGATCAGCGCGCAGACCTCGGTTTTCGGGTCGAAGCGGACGCCGAAGCGGCGCTCGAACCAGTCCGCGGCCGTCTTGCGATAGAGCTCGAGGCCCTCGTAGTCGGGATATCGATGGTTCGCCGGATTGTCGGCCGCGCGCTTAAGGCTCTCGATGATATGCTTTGGCGTCGGCAGGTCGGGGTCGCCGATGCCAAGACTTATAACGTCAACGCCTTTTTGCTGAACCTCTTTCTTCAGCCGATCCAATTCGGCGAAGAGGTACGGGGGCAAGAGTCCAAGGCGGGAAGCAGTCTTGATTTGCACCTGACGATGCGGCCTTTGCGGCTATAGAAGCCTGCTACACGTAACTAACATACTTCAGAATCCATCGAAACTACGGCGGCCGCAAATTGGCTTGGGGAGCGAGCGAAAATCCACAGTAGAGCCAACTGCATGTGCATTCCGCGGCGCGTCGCGCCGTTAGAAACCAACCCTAAGGCCGCTCGTCGGCTTGGGGAGGCAGCGGCGGGATCGATGAAAAAGCTCGTTCGGACCGTGACTTGGACGGTCGAACGGACCGCGATCCACCGGCGCCGAGTGGTGTCAACTATAACGTTTACTTGATTAACGAGTCCCGTATTGTTAGAAATTCTGCAACTTCAGCGGCATTAAGGACCGAGCCGCCAGGTTTTTAGTCGTAAATTGCTGCAAAGATACTCGGCTTTTTAACTTGCCAGTGCCGAACTTTAGTTCTTTACTCTTCGTGCGTTTAAATCCGCGCGGCTCGTTCACGAGTGCGGCGTCGCGGCTATAGACCGGATCGGCATGCCTTGACCATGAACCGAATCGTGCTCCCGCTTGCCTTGCTCCTGCTGATCGGCGGCCTTAGCACCCTCGCCTTTTCTCAGCGTCCTTGGGCCCCACGACCCGACGTTGAACAACCGATACCGTTCAGTCATCGGATTCATGCCGGCGTGAATCAGATCCCTTGTCAGTATTGCCACAATCTCGCTTCACGGTCGTCCGAACCGGGCATTCCTCCGGTTTCGCGATGCGTCGGATGCCACGGCAACAAGATCGCAGGCGCGCCCGGTTCCGGTATCCAGCCCGTGACGCGCGCGTGGACTGACCACAGCCAGCCACCGTTTGAGATTCGCTGGAACCGGGTCTATACCCTGCCCGACTTCGTCAGGTTCACCCATCGCCCACATATTTTCGAGGGAATCGCCTGTCAGACCTGTCACGGACCCGTACAGACGATGGATCGCGTGGTTCCGGTCGTAGAAATCAACATGGGCTTCTGCATCGATTGCCATACCCAGCGGCACGCCAGCCTCGACTGCGTGTCCTGTCACCACTAAGAGGAACGCGATGTCTTCGGAGCTTTCCAGGCGGTCTTTTCTGAAGCTTGCGGCTTCCGCGGGCGCCGCCGCCGCAGTGCCTGGATGCGAGCCAGCCGCGCGGAAGCTTGTCCCGTACGTAGTGCCGGATCCCAACGTGACGCCGGGTATCCCGAGCTTTTTCGCGACGACCTGCAACGAATGCCCTGCGGGATGCGGCCTTCTGGCAACGGTCCGTGAGGGTCGCGTCACCCATCTCGACGGCAACCCCGAAGACCCCATCAGTCAGGGATCGATCTGCGCTCGCGGCCAGGCCGCACTGCAGGGACTCTACAACCCCGATCGCCTGCCCCATCCGATGAGCCGCAACGCCGCCGGCACGCTCACGCGCGTCTCCTGGGACGACGCGCTGAAGACGGTTAACGCGAAACTCGCCGCCGCCAGCAAGGCGGGCAAAGATCGCGTCGCCTTCCTCGGCGGGCCAGATGGTCCGTCGCTCCGCAATGTCATAAGCGCCTGGACGGCAGCCAACAATTCAAGCCGCGTTCTCTACTATTCGCCCTTCAGCAACCAGGCGATGCGTGAGGCGGCGGAGACGCTCTTCGGCCGCAGCGATCTGCCCATTTTCCGCATCGATCAGGCCGAGGTTCTCATTTCGTTCGGCGCGAACTTTCTCGAAACGTGGATCTCGCCGGTCGAATTCGCCCGTCAATACTCCGAGTTCCGTATGCCCAAGGAGCGGCGCAGCACGACTACGATAGGCCGTGCCTTCTACGTGGGACCGCGTCTCTCGACGACGGCAGCGAAGTGCGACGAGTGGATCGCCGCAGCACCGGGCGCTGAAACCGATCTCGCCTTCGCGATCCTCGCCGTGATGCTCAAGCAGCGCTGGATTTCGCAGAACTCAGGCGTCGATCTCGACGCGCTAGGCAAGTTGGTCGCAAGCTACGATGCCGCCGCGGTTAGCCAACGAACCGGCATTCCTGTTGACACGATCGACCGGATGGCCGAGGCGTTCGGCAAGGCCGACGGCGCGCTTGCGATTTCGGGCAGCGACGACCCCGCCTCGCATCTTGCGGCCTTCGTTCTCAATTCAGCCACCGGCAACTTCGGAAAGACCGTGATGTTCCTGCAGGACGCGCCGCAGGGCAGGGCCAACAAGGCCGAGACCGTTAAGACTTTCGTCGATGACATGCGCGACGGCAAAATCGACGTGCTCGTAGTCGCCGGCACAAATCCCGTTTATTCGATGCCGCCGGAGTATCGCGCCGCCGAGGCGCTGCAAAAGGTCCCGTTCGTGATTTGGGCCGGCGGCGTGCCTGACGAAACCGCCGCAATGGCCAACCTGCTCTTACCGATGCATCATCCGCTTGAAAGTTGGCGCGATCGCAACCCGCGCGCGGGCGTATGGGGCCTCGGGCAGCCTGTGATGCAGCCCGTGTTCGAGAGCCGCGACCTCGGCGACATCCTGCTCAGCACGATTCAGAAGCCCAAATGGGCAACCTCGGCAGATGCGGTCAAAGCTAGCTGGCAAGACCTCGGCACCAAGGCCGGCGGCTCATTCGATGATTTCTGGGTGAAGGCACGGCGCGAGGGTGGCCTCTTTCAGGATCAGCACGTCGCAGACGTCAAACTGAATCTCGCGTCGGTGCAGGCGCCTGCCCCGCATGCCGCGCCCGAGATTTCGCTGTATTCCTATCCGCATATCTTTCTCTATGACGGCCGCGGCGCCGACAAACCGTGGCTCCAGGAACTCCCCGAACCGATCACTCAGATCGTCTGGGACGATTGGGCCGAGATTCATCCGGATACCGCGCGCAAGCTCGACATCACCGATAACGCAATCGTTGAGCTGAAGACCGACTTCGGCGTGATCCAGGTACCCGCTCTCGTGCAGCCGACCGTGACGCCCGGTGTGATCGCGGTGCCATTCGGCCAGGGCCACACTGCTATGGGCCGTTACGCCGCCAACGTCGGAGCGAATCCGTTCACCGTGCTTGGTGCCGGACGCATGAGCGCCTTGGTCACGGTGCGGCCGACGGGTGATTCGCGCAAGCTGGTCACGCCGCTCGGCAAGAGCGAGCAGCTCGGGCGCTCGATTATCGAGGCGATGACGATCGAGCAGCTTGCCGCCGGCGAAGTGCCCGAAAGTCACGAACCCGAAGTCAAAGGTCCGTACGAATTTTACCCGGCCTGGGATTATCCCAAGCACAAATGGGGCATGACGATCGACGTCAATGCCTGCATCGGATGCAGCTCGTGCGTCGCCGCCTGCTACGCCGAAAACAACGTGCCCTTCGTCGGCAAGCAGGAAGTTGACGACGGTCGAATCATGTCATGGATCAGGATCGAGCGTTTCTATCCCGAGGAGCACGAGGAGAATCCTCCCCTGATGTACCTCGCGCCTATCCTTTGCCAGCAATGCGATCACGCGCCGTGCGAGCCGGTCTGCCCGGTCTTCGCCTCCTATCACACCGAGGAGGGCCTCAACGGCCAAATCTATAACCGCTGCGTCGGCACTCGATATTGCGAGAACAACTGCCCCTATAAGGTGCGCCGCTTCAACTGGTATCTGCCCGAGTGGCCGACTCCGTTGAACCTCCAGTTGAACCCCGATGTCGCGGTGCGCGGCGCGGGCGTGATGGAGAAGTGCACGTTCTGCATTCAGAGAATCCAGTACGCCGAGCTCGATGCGCTGCAGGAAAAGCGCGCCGTGCGCGACGGTGAGATCGTTCCGGCCTGCGCCCAGGCCTGTCCTGCCCACGCGATCACCTTCGGCGACATCAAGGATCCCGCGAGCGCGATGATGCGCCGGCGCGATCAGAACAAGCTGCGCAACTACCAGATGCTGACCGAGCTCAACACCCAGCCGGCCGTCGTTTACCTGCGCGATCTGCACAGCGCGAAAGGAAAAGCATAAGTGGCTGCAGTTCCTCAGCAGCAGATAATCGAGCCGTCGTACGCCGACGTCGATCGCCAGGTGCTCCGGACGATGGAGCCGCCCGGAATCCTGTACTGGGTGTGGATTTTATTCTGCTTCACGCTGGTCGGCGTCGCGGTGGCGCTGTGGACGCGGCAGATCTACGAGGGCCTCGGAGTTTCGGGACTGCGGCAGCCGGTGATGTGGGCGATCTACATCACGAACTTCGTTTTCTGGGTCGGAATTGCACATTCGGGCACGCTGATCTCGGCCATCCTTTTCCTCTTCCGCACCAAGTGGCGAACCGCGGTGTATCGCGCCGCCGAAACGATGACGATTTTCGCAGTCGCGACCGCGGGCCTCTGCCCTCTCTTCCACCTGGGCCGCGTGTGGAACGCTTACTGGCTGCTGCCCTATCCCAACGAGCGCTACCTGCAGCCCGACTTCCGCTCGCCATTGGTGTGGGACGCTTTCGCAGTCAGCACCTACCTGATCACGAGCCTGCTCTTCTGGTCGATGGGCCTGATTCCGGACCTGGCGAAC
>JASHQJ010000003.1 GCA_030037595.1 Candidatus Binataceae bacterium | reverse complement strand
CATTTCGCTCTCCGGCATCGTCTATTCGCGCTCGGTGCGCATGGCCGGCAACCAGATGGACGAGGCCATCACCAACTATCTCAAGCGCAAGTACAATCTGCTCATCGGCGAGCGCACCGCGGAGCTGATCAAGATAACGATCGGATCGGCCTACCCGGGCAACGAAATTCAGACCATGGAGATCAAGGGCCGCGACCTGGTGGCCGGCGTGCCCAAGATTATTGAAATTACCGACGAGGAAATCCGCGAGGCCCTGATGGAGCCGGTGCGGCAGGTGGTCGAGTCGGTCCGGATCGCGCTCGAGCGCACTCCCCCCGAGCTCGCCTCCGATATCGTCGACAAAGGAATCGTGCTCGCCGGCGGTGGCGCGCTTTTGCGCAACCTCGACGTGCTGCTGCGCGAGGAGACCGGGCTTCCGGTCACGCTCGCTGACGATCCACTGACTGCGGTCGTGATGGGTGCGGGCAAGGTGCTGGATGAGCTGTCGCTGCTGCGCGACGTAACGGTGGATTGAGCGCCAACGAGATCTCGCTTTCGGCCGCGCCCGGCTATCGGGGCGAACTAACGTGAGGAGCACATTTCTCTGGCGCAACCGCGTGCTGCTGACCAGCGGCGCGCTTATAATTCTCTGCCTCCATTTTATTTCCGCAGGAGTCCACCCGGGCGACCTCGCCGCGCGCCCCGAGTCATTCCTGATGGAGATGATCCGTCCGTTCGATGCCGCCACCTCGGGCCTGACCGACGGCGCGTCTTCGATCGTCCATAACTATATCGACCTCGTGAACGTTCGCGCCGAGAATAAGCAGCTCAAGGATAAGCTCGCCAAGCTCGAGAGCGATCGCGCGCGCCTGGAGGAGCTCGAGAATGAGAACCGGCATCTCGCTGAGCTAGTCAACCTGAAAGACGCGCTCGGTCTGCGGGCCGTGGCCGCCAACGTGATCGGCAGCGACGCCACCGGCCTGGCGCACACTCTCCTCATCGGCACTGGCTCTTACGATGGGATTCGCCCCGGGATGGCGGTGATCTGCAACACCGGCGTAATCGGCAAGGTGATCGCGACCAGCCCGCATGCGTCGCGCGTGCTGCTTCTCGACGATCACAACTCCGCCCTCGACGGCTTCGACGAGCGCTCGCGGGCGCGTGGCATTGTCGCCGGGATGGTCGATGACGGCGTGATCCTGAAATACGTCGATCGTTCGCAGGACGTGCGCCCGGGTGACACGATCATCACGTCGGGCCTGGATGGGATTTTTCCGCGCGGATTACTGGTCGGTGCCGTTAAGAGCGTGCATCGCGAAGGCCCGGGCCTCTTTCTCTCCGTATCGATCGCTCCTGCCGTCGATTTCCGATCGCTCGAGCAGGTGCTGGTCGTGACGGAACCTCCACCGCGGCCGGTTGACGAACAGGTCAAGGGCTGAGCGCGTTGCGATTGGTCGCACTGTTTACAGTTTTCGCGCTAATTTCCCTCGCTCTTGAAACCGCGTTGTCGCATCTCCTCCCGCTCCGCGCGATACTGCCCAACCTGATCGTCATCCTGGCGGTCGATCTCGGGCTTAGGCATCACGGCGCGCTGCCGGCACTGATCGCGTTCGGGATGGGCTACGCGACCGACGCGTTTTCGGGGACGCATCTCGGGCTCAACGCGCTGTTCGTAACGCTGGTGTTCCTGGTGGCGTATGAGATGTCGAGCCGGCTCATGGTGACCAACGCGTTCGTGGGAGCGATGCTGGTGATGGTATCGACGATCGTAATCGCCTTCGGAACGATTGCGCTTGGCGCTGGTTTCGATAGCCTCGCTTACACGGGACCGCTGATCCCGGCGCTGATTGTCCAAGCAGTACTGTCGGCGGTCCTCGCGCCGCCCATTTTCGCGATCCTCGCGAGCGTCAAGAAGACGATAGGATTGCCTACCGCGGTGGCGCGTGAATAAATAGGTATTCGGTACACGAGTGGCGAAAATTCGCCCATCGCGAGACGCCCGCCCGGTTCCCAAACTCGAACCACGCATTTCCGCTTTGACCGCTTTGATGCTCACGGTCCTAGCGCTCGCGTCAGTACGTCTTTACTACCTGCAGGTCCTTCATCATCAGGACATGAGCGACCTCGCCGACCGCAACCGGATTCGCATCCGGCGCGAGGCCGCACCGCGCGGTTTGGTTTTCGATCGGCGCCATCGCCCGCTCGTCGATACGCGTCCCTCGTTCGACGCGGTAATCGTCCCCGAGGACGCCGATAACTTGTCCGCGACGATCGAGAGGCTCGAGAAGTATCTCGGCACCGACGGTGTCGCCGAAAAAATCTCTGACGCCGAAGATGACGACCGTCCCGCCTATGACCCGGTGATCGTCCAGGAGCGTTTGACCTGGCCGCAGGTGGTCGCGCTCGAGACCCATCAGCTGGAACTTCCCGGCGTTAGCCTCGATATCACACCGGCGCGCCATTACCTCTACGGTCAGATGGCGGCGCATCTGCTCGGCTACGTCGGCGAGGTCAACAAGAACGACCTCTTGAAGAAAGCCGATTACCACATGGGCGATGAGATCGGAAAATTCGGCCTAGAACGGCAGCTCGAGCCGTTCCTCCGCGGCGCAGCCGGTGGACAGGAAATCGAGGTCGATTCTGTCGGACGCCGACTTAGGATCTTGAAGGAAATGCCGGACACTCCCGGCCAGAGTGTCGTGCTTTCGATTGACCTCGATATCCAGCAGGCGGCCGAGCAGGCGATGGCGGGCAAGAGCGGTGCGCTCGTCGCAATCGACCCGAACAGCGGCGAGATCCTGGCGATGGTCTCGCATCCGGCCTTCGACCCCGATGTCTTCGGCGGCGGAATCAAGGCAGCCGATTGGAAGGCGCTCACCAGCGACCCCGAACACCCTCTCGAGAACCGCGTCATCCAGGGCATCTACCCGCCCGGCTCGACCTTCAAGATTGTCGATTCGATTGCAGGCCTCGAGGAAGGCACGCTTCATCCCGACACCACCTACGATTGCCCCGGCGGGATGTGGTACGGCGGCCGCGAGTATCACTGCTGGCGCAAGCAGGGTCACGGCGATATCGAGCTGCACACCGCGATCGTCCGTTCCTGCGACGTGTACTTCTATAACGTCGGCATCAAGCTCGGCGTCGATCGCATAGCCAAGTGGGCGCATGTCCTCGGCTTCGGCGAAAAGACCGGCATCAAGCTCGATAACGAAAAGCCCGGCATCATTCCCTCGTCGGCGTGGAAAGAAAAGCGCTACCACGAGCGATGGTATCCGGCGGAGACGCTCTCGGTCTCGATTGGACAGGGCTATGTCGCCGTCACTCCTCTTCAGCTCGCGCAGCTCGCCGCGCAAGTCGCAAGCGGCGGCATCCGCTACAAGCCGCACTTCGTCAAGATGATCGAAAATGTGGACGGCAGCGTGGCCAAGGTCTATCAGCCGCAGGTTGAGAACCGCCTCTCACTCGATCCTGCTCTGATGGAAGACGTCAAGGATGCAATGTGCGACGTCGTCAACACTGCCGGCGGCACCGCGCACAAAGCCGCACTCCCCGGCATCATAGTGTGCGGCAAGACCGGCACCGCGCAGGTCGTCGGTGACAAGAGCGGCAATGGCGGCGAGGGTCAAAATGACGACAAGGTCCCGCTGCAGTTCCGCGACCACGCCTGGTTCATCGCCTTCGCGCCGAAAGACCATCCGCAGATTGCGCTCGCCTGTATTGTTGAGCACGGCGGTCACGGCGGCAGCGCGGCGGCGCCCCCGATCCACGACGTTCTGCAGAAGTTCTTCCAGCTCTATCCGCCAAAAGATACCGAGTTGACCGAGAATGGATCAGACGGCGCGCCGCGTTCGACGATCGAAAAGGTGCTCGACACTGACGGCGCCGACGCCGCCGAGGAGCGCTGATCGTGGCGCTCGCGATCGCACCCGACCGAAGAATCGTACTGCACTTTGACTGGACCGTGTTTCTGCTGGCGCTCGGCCTCGCCACGATCGGCCTGGTCAGCGTGATCAGCGCGTCCTACGGCGGCCATCGCCTGATCAATCCTCTCGTCATTCGTCAGATCGTCTGGATTGGTGTCGGTGTCGTGGCGCTCTTGCTGGTCGCGCTGTTCGACTACCGCGCGCTGCAGAGCTACGCCTACCCGTTCTACGTGCTGGTAATCGGGCTGCTGATCGCTGTGATGATCGCAGGTCACGCGACCGGCGGCTCGCGCCGCTGGATCAATCTCGGCTTCTTTCATCTCGAACCCTCTGAGATGGCGAAGCTGGCCGTCGTGCTCGTAATGGTGCGCTACCTTCGCGAAGAGCCGCCGAAGGGCGGATGGGGCTTTCGCCACCTGATCATCCCCGCGCTCCTGCTCGGAGTACCGGTCGCGCTCGTGCTGAAGCAGCCTGACCTCGGCACAGGGCTGATACTCGTGCTCATCACGGGGACCCTCGTCTATGTGAGCGGGTTGAACGCTCGCACGATGGCGATACTGGGGATAGCCGCGGTCCTGGTCGCGCCGCTCAGTTGGCACTATCTGAAACCTTATCAGCGCCAGCGTCTTGTGAGCTTCATAAATCCGCAGGCTGATCCGCTCGGCTCCGGCTATCACATCATTCAGTCCGAGATCGCGATTGGCGCGGGCGGACCGGCCGGCAAGGGATTTCTGAAGGGTACGCAGGCGCGGCTCAACTTTTTGCCCGAACAAAGTACCGACTTTATTTTCGCCGTGTTCGCCGAAGAGTTCGGGCTCTTCGGCTCGATCACGCTCTTGGTACTCTACGGAGCGCTGATCGCGAGAGGAGCGTGGATCGCGCGCCATTCGCGCGACAGATTCGGCGCGTTACTCGCTGTAGGCCTTACTGCGATCATTTTCTGGCAGGTCGCGATCAATATCGGCATGGCGACGGGGATGCTGCCCGTCGTAGGCATCACACTGCCGCTCGTGAGCTACGGCGGCTCCTCGCTGATCGCGATGATGATCGCGATGGGTCTGCTAATCAGCATTAACACCCGCCGCTTCCTCTTCTAAGCCTTGGCTCTTCTTATCCGTCATCCCTAGCGGAGGCTGCTGGAGCCGAGGGATCTTAGGACCAGAGCATTCGCACGGCGGGTGAGGGCGCATTCCGCCCTTGCCCACAATACCTTGGCGGCGCTACTCAATG
The DNA here is from genome assembly GCA_030037595.1 of Candidatus Binataceae bacterium. Lineage (GTDB taxonomy): Bacteria > Desulfobacterota > Binatia > Binatales > Binataceae > JASHPB01. The sequence goes on along the minus strand of JASHQJ010000003.1, from coordinate 1,364 downwards.
GTGGCTGTCTGCGATAGCATCGCGTGACTAGGCCGCAATTTTACGGGAGCAATCCGAAACGATGGATTTCAACTACTCGCCCGAACAGGAAGCCTACCGCATGGAAGTGCGGAAGTGGCTCGAAGACAACCGCCCCAAACATCTGGGTGCGCGCGGCGACGAAGACGGAGAGTTCGCCGGCGACGATTCGCAGTGGCAACGCCTCAAGGAATGGCACAAGAAGCTCTACCACGCCGGATGGGCTGGGCTCACGTGGCCCAAGGAATACGGCGGCCGCGGCGCCACTTTCGTCGAGCAGGTCATCTTCCAGCAGGAACTCGGGCGCCTCAATCTTCCGATGGGATGCAACGTGCTGGGCGTGATCATGAACGGCCCGGCGCTGATGCAGTGGGGCACCGAGGAACAGAAGAAGCGCTACCTCCAGCCGATCCTCGCCGGCGACGAGATCTGGTGCGAGGGCATGTCCGAACCGGGCGCCGGCTCCGACCTCGCGTCGATCCAGACGCGCGCCGAGCTCAAGGGCGACGAGTTTATCGTCAACGGACAAAAGGTCTGGACGACGATCGCGCATCGCTCGCACTTCTGCCAGCTCTTCGTCCGCACCGATCCCGACGCGCCGCGCCATAAGGGCATGAGCGCGCTCATCGTGGATATGCGAAGCCCGGGAATCTCGGTGCGCCCGCTGAAGCAAATCACCGGCGACTCCGAGTTCAACGAGATCTTCTTGGAGGACGTGCACGTGCCCAAGGCGAACCTGCTCGGCCCGTTGAACGGCGGATGGCAGGTGCTGGTATCGACGCTGATGCATGAGCGGTTCGGAATCGGCGAGACGATCGGCGGCACCGAGGTGATGCTGCGTCAGCTCATCGAGATCGCGAAGAACGCGAAGATCAACGGCAAGCCCGCGACCGAAGATCCCGAAGTGCGGCAGCAGCTCGCGCAGTTCGCGATCGAGGCGATGGCGAAGAAGTACAATGGGATGAGGAGCCTCACGAAGCGCCTCAAGGGTCAGCTTCCCGGCGCGGAGGCGTCGATCTCAAAGCTCGTGTCAACGGACCTCGGTCAGCGCATGACCAAGTACGTCGCGCGGTTGATGCCAATCTACTCGACCCTCGAGCGGCACACGCCATTTGCGCCCGAGGGCGACTGGGCCAAGCGTATCCTGCAGTGCGAATCGATGACGATCGCGGGTGGCACATCCGCCGTGCAGAAGAACATGATCGGCGAGCGCGTGCTGCAACTACCGAAGGGCTGATCGCGGAGCGAAAACGGTCGCAACTCGAAGGGCGGGCCATCTCGGCCCGCCCTTTTTGTTTGAATAAAAGAGATACCTAATGGAATCCCCCGAAGGCCCCGTAGATGTC
>JASHQJ010000142.1 GCA_030037595.1 Candidatus Binataceae bacterium | reverse complement strand
CTGATCCATCACCGCCGATAACCCGTGGCGCTCGATCACATAGCGTATGCGCCGCATCTGCCGCACGCTCACGCCCGCGATATCGGCCGCCTGGGCCCAGCTTATTTGCCCGGCAATCGCCTTGGTGATCACCTCCCGCCGCGTCATCGCCCGCGCCTCCCGCCACACTCGCCGCTCGTTCTGCTCCATCGCGCGGCAATACCCAACCAGGCGGACATCTTTAAATGTTTATGCCCCGGACATTCCCAATGTTTATGACAACTGTTGCGCCGGAACTCCGCTCGCTGATCAAAAGCTGCTAAGTTCGTCGCCCATGTACGGACAAGCCGATTTCGATCTGTTCGAAGCGATCTACACGACGCGCTCGATGCGCCGGCTGAAACCCGATCCCGTTCCCGATTCGGTACTCGTCAAGGTGATCGAGGCCGCCACGATGGGTCCCAGCGGCAGCAATCGCCAGCCGTGGATGTTTATCGTCGTCACCGATCCAGAGACCAAGCACTTCGTCGCCGAGCGCTACAAGAAAGCCTGGGAGATTTACTTCACCGATAAGGCGCGCGAAGTCGTCGCCAATGAACCCGACAGCCCGCAGGGACGCATTCTTCGATCGGCGAAATACCTGGCCGAGCATATCGCCGAAGTACCGGTGATGCTGTTTGCGTGTGTCAAGAAGTACAACGATCCACGCCGCGCGGGACAGCCGATGACCAACGCACTCTTCCCCGCAATTCAGAATCTATGCCTCGCGGCGCGCGCCTACGGCCTCGGCACATCGATCACGCAGCTACATTCCATGTCGGCAAAGGAGATCGACGCGCGCCTCGGGGTGCCGCCCGAGTATTCGAATGTCGCGCTGATTCCGATTGGTTATCCGAAAGGCCGCTGGGGACGGCCCGAGCGCAGGCCCGCTCTCTCGGTTACGTTCTGGGAAAAATGGGGGAATCGACGCGATTCGGTGAGTTAGAATTCGAGCACGGCGAGCACGTGGCTGCGCTGAATCTGATCGCCGGGCTTCACGCGCAACTCCTTGACGCGCCCGCGCTGCGGCGCCTTAATTGGGATCTCGACCTTCATCGACTCGATGATAATCACGGTCGTGCCGCGCTCTACCGTCACGCCGATCTCGACCTCGATTCGTAGCACCTTGCCGACCGACGGGCTCTTTAGTTCCATCCGCGAACGATCCTTTCATGCCGCGTGCGCGCTAGCCTCTTAGCAGGCAATGGCGGCGCGCGCCAACTACTAGCGCGTGTTTTGCACCTTGAGTTTCGTGCCGCCGCAGCTATAAGGGAAAGCAGCGGCCATCATAGCGCCCGCCCGCTCACCCGGGGGCGAGATTCAAAAACTCGCGCGTGAGCGAGGCCGGTCGCGAAGGGGATACCAGCGATGAGCTCGTTCGTGGCCTCTCGCACACTCGACGAATACCCGCGCGGCAGCTATCGCTGGACGCTGCTCGGCCTGACTGTGCTCGCGACGATACTCGCGTCGTATGAGTTCCAGCTCGCGCCGATCCTGCCGCTGATCCTGCCGTTCCTGCATCTGAGCCACACGGGCTACGGCTTCTTCGTCACGTTTGCGGTGCTGGTCGGCGGAGTATCAGCGTTCTTCGGCGGGCCGCTCGCTGATCGCTATGGCCGGGTGGTGCTGATTGATATCTGCCTCGGTGCGGTGTGTGTCCTGATTTTCGCCAACCTGCTGATCGTGAACATCGCCACCTTCATCGTCGTACGCACAGCGATGGCGATCGTGGGCGGGCTGATGGCGGGCGCCGGCGCCGCGCTGATTCGCGACATGTCGCCGCGCTTCAGCCGCGCGCTCGCATTCGGTTTCTTCACGATCGGTCCGGTCGGATCGAACTGGCTGGCCAATTTTATAGCTGGAAAGACACTGCCGATTTATCACACCTGGCAATCGCAGATGTGGATCACGGGCTTCCTCGGCCTCGCAATGTATGTTCCGATTTTCTTCTGGCTCAAGGACCTGAGCCCCGCGCTTCGTCTGCAAATCTTCAAGACCGAAGTCGCGGCGATGGAAGCAGAAGGTCGTCACATTCCCAAGGCGTCTGAATTACCCGCCAGCACGCGCGCGGCGTTCGCGATGCTGCTGGAGCATCATGAGGTCTGGATCCTCGTCCTCGGTATGACGGCGAACCTGACTCTCTATTTCGCGATCCAGGGTTTCGGCCCCCTGATGTTCACCGAGGCGTTCAAGGACAGCGCCGCCGAGGCTAACCGGCTCAATTCGTATTTCTGGCTCGCGAACCTGGGCGCGCTGATCGCGACGGGCTACTTCTCGGACCGGTTGCAGGTGCGAAAGAAGATCGCGGTAACGGGCGCCGTGCTCGCGACGCTCCTGATGGCGCTATGGATTCCGATGTTCAGCCGCGGCGCCTCGACGATGACGCTCGCGATCGTGGCGACGCTGATGGGATGCTTCCTCGCGATTGGCTACGTGCCGTGGGCCGCGCAATTCTCGGAAACGCTCGAGGACGTGTCACCGGCGCTGCAGGCGACAGGATGGGCTTTCTTTGGGCTCGTGATCCGCGGATGGATCGCGATCTCGGCGCCGCTCACGCTCTACACGGCGGCGCACTTCGGATGGGGCACGTGGGTCGAGGTGTCCCTGGCTGCAATGCTCATCTACATCGGCGCGATGATGTTCACGCGCGATCGCGCGACGGCGCATCAGCCGGCGGCGGCACCCTCGGGAGTTGTCGCTACGGCCAAGTAGATCTCCTAGTCGAAAAAAAGGAGTGGAGCATGTGCTCCACTCCTTACGATCCAACAGTCAGAACGCCTGCGCTCTATTGCGCGTTCCTGGCCGCCGGAGCACTCGGATTACTCACCAGGCAGACCGCGTAGGCGACGTTGCAAGCGGTCGTCGTGGCGTTGAATACGAGGAGACAGGCCGGGACCGAGGTGGGGCTGGCAGGCGCTGTGGGTGCCGCGAGGGCGGCTTCGCTACAATAGTCGCTGAGCAATCCGTCGGTCGTCGGATCTACCGCGTAGGCGCAGCAGTCGAACGTTTCCGTCGCCTGGTCGATACAGTTGACCAGCTTCTGATTGCAAGTCGCCGGCCGCAGAGTCTCCAGCGCATTCGCTACCGGCGCCAAGGCGATCGCAGCCAATCCCAATGTTCCCGCAAGGATTTTTATCGACTTCATTCTATTCTTCCTCTTTGATTGATTGAGTGGGGACGCACTTACTTGGCAGCGGGCGAGCTAGGGTGCGTAAGCTCGCAGATCCCATAGGCGACGTTGCACGCAGTCGTCGTGCCGTTGAATATAAGCAGACAGGCCCCGACAGAAGATCCGGCAGGAGCAGCCGGGGTGCCGACTACGGCCGGTGCGTCAAACGCAGCTGGCTCCCCGGTGCAATACTCGGTGAGCAATCCATCCGTGGTCGGATCTGCCGCGTAAGCGCAGCAATCGAACGTTTCAGTCGCCTGGTCGATACAATTCACCAATTGCTGATTGCAGCTGAGCGGCACCCGCATCAGTGCAGCATTCGAAACAGGGGCAAGCGCAAACAGGGTCAGTACGAGCGCTGCGGTTCCGGCAAGCATGTTTAGCGATTTCATCTGTATTCCTCCCGTGGGTTGGCTTAGTCCAACTCACTGGCGGAAAATATAAACAAATCGGCCTAAATGCAAACCCAAAGTATTAAAAAACTACAAAACGGTCTAGGCTTTGGATCCCGGTGCGGGACTATCTACAGCGAATCACGGGCGCATCGTGCGGAGCCGCGGCCCAAGCTGCGTCGGCACGATTTCGTAGGCCTGATGCACCCAGTCGACGAGCAACGGCCGCGTGTCGCGCGGGTCGATGATCTCCTCGATTCCGAATGCCTCGGCGGTGCGTAGGGGTGAGCGCACGGCGTTGAACTTTTCCTCGAGCTCGCGCCGGAGCTTCTCCGGATCGGATGATGCGGCGAGATCGCGCTTGTATGCGGCCTCGATTCCGCCCTCGATCGGCAGCGAGCCCCAGTCTGCCGACGGCCACGCATAGCGGAGATTCAGGCCGGTGGTGATGCCGTGGCCGGCGCCCGCGACGCCGAATGCCTTGCGCACCATGATCGCGACCCACGGCGTGATCGTCTGGAACACGGCGTAGAGCGCGCGCACGCCATGGCGAATCGTCCCCTGGCGCTCCGCCTCGCGGCCGATGAGGAAACCGGGTTGGTCTACAAAGTTTACAACTGGCAGATGGAACGTATCGCAGAGGTCCACGAACTTGACCATCTTGTCGGAGGCCGATGCGTCAAGCGAGCCCGCGATGAAGTACGGATCGTTGATCATCACGCCGACCGGGTAGCCGTCGAGCCGCGCCAGCCCGGTAATCAACGACGGTCCGAAAAACGGCGCGATCTCGAAGAAAGAATCGCGATCCATCACCAACTCGACGATGTGACGCGCGTCGTAACCCTGGCGCCGATCCCGCGGCACGATACTGATCAACTCCTCCTCGCGCCGATTCGGATCATCGTCGGGCGTCGAGCGCGGCGGCGCCTGCCATACGCTCTGCGGCATGTACGACAGGAAGCGGCGAATTTGCGCAAATGCGTCGTCTTCGCTCTCTGCCTCGTTATCGACCGCGCCGCTCTCGTGCGCATGGATATCCACGCCACCGAGCTCCTCTTTCGTTAGATCTTCGCCCACGCCCCACTTCACCACCGGAGGCCCCGCAACGAACAACTGGCTCGACCCGCGCACCATCACCGAGAAGTGCGATGCTGCGACGCGCGCCGCGCCGAGGCCCGCGACCGAGCCCATGCATCCCGCGACCACGGGCACCTCGGCAATCAGCTTAACCAGGATGTCGAATGCGGGATTCGCCGGCACGTACGTCCGTTTCATCGTGTCGAGCGAGCGCACGCTGCCGCCGCCGCCAGTGCCATCAACGAGCCGCACGATCGGCATCCGCAGCTCATGCGCAATCAGCTCCGCGTAGCCCTGCTTGTTGCCGATCGACGCGTCGGCCGCGCCGCCCCGAACCGTGAAGTCATCGCCGCCGACCGCGACGCGCCGTCCGTTGATGCGCCCCGTGCCGCCAACGAAGTTCGCCGGCATGATCGATTCCAGCGTCGGTCCTTCGTACTTCGGAGCGCCCGCTAGCGCGCCGTATTCGTGGAAGGAGCCAGGATCGAGCAGCCGCTCGATTCGCTCACGCACCGTGAGTTTGCCGCCGTCATGCTGGCGCTTGATAGTTTCCGCGCCGCCCATCTTGCGCGCGAGTTGCTCGCGGCGGCGAATCTCCTCGACTTCCTTTTCCCACGACATAGAACGTCCTCCGGAGCTCATCCTAACAATCATCGACGCCAGGTCGGCAAGCTCCACAGCACGTTTCCTGCGCACGTGCCACTGCATTCCGCGTGCACGCGCTTCCTGTTAATTTTACGAAAGTCACGCATGAGCGCCGCAGCGACCAGCCACGTTTCGAGAATTCCGTTTCCGCATCGTCCGTCCACTGATCCGAAAGCGCGCCGCGATGTGCTCACCGGATGGGGCCGCTATCCGCTCGCTGAATGCGATCTCTATCGGCCCGAGAAACTCGCTGAGCTGCAGGCCATCATCGCGCGCAACTCGGCGAGCCTCATCCCGCGCGGAGCAGGACGCGCATACGGTGACGCTGCACTCAACGATCAGAACCGCGTCGTCAACCTCGCGCGCCTGAACCGGATGCTCGCGTTCGACGCCGGGACTGGCGTGCTGCGCGCCGAGGCAGGCGTGACGATCGCGGAAATAATCGACGTCTTCATGCCGCGCGGATTTTTCCCGCCCGTCACTCCCGGCACGCGTTTCGTGACGCTCGGCGGCTCGCTCGCCGCCGACGTGCACGGCAAGAACCATCACCGGGCGTCCTCTCTGGCAGCTCACGTGACGAATCTCGACCTGATGCTCGCGTCAGGCGAGATCCGGCGTTGCTCGCGCGAGGAGAACGCCGATCTTTTTCGCGCCACGGTAGGCGGCATGGGCCTGACCGGCATTATTCTGGAACTCGAACTCAAGCTGAAGCCGATTCCGAGCGCGTGGATCGAGGGCGAGCTGATTCGCACCGCTAACCTCGACCAGGCGTTCGACGCATTCGAGCGCGCCGACAAGCAATATGACTATTCCGTCGCATGGATCGATTGCGCGGGCGGTCGCAGCAGGCTCGGGCGCTGTGCGATCAACGCCGGCAACTTCGCCGAGCGCAAGGCGCTGTGGCCGCGCGCCGCGCAGGAGCCGTATCGAATCGCGCCGCGTTTTCCGCTCGCGGTTCCGTTCGATCTTCCCGCGCTTGCGCTGAACTCCTTCACCGTCAACGGTTTCAACGCCTTCTACTACGCGATGAACCGTCCCGCGCTGCATCGATTTTTCGACTGGCGATGGTTTTTCTATCCTCTAGATTCGATTCGTAATTGGAACCGAATCTACGGGCGACGCGGCTTCGTCCAATACCAATGCGTGTGGCCGCTCGCGGAAAGCCGTGCCGGTCTTATCGAAACGCTCGAAGCTATCAGCCGAAGCCGCCGAGGCTCGCCGCTCACGGTGCTCAAGAAGTTCGGCGAGCAGGATGGGTTGCTGTCGTTCCCGATGCCCGGCTACACGCTCGCAGTCGATTTCCCGGTGGCAGACGGCCTCTTCGAATTCCTCGACGAGCTCGATCAGATGGTGCTGAAGCGCGGCGGGCGCGTTTACCTGGCCAAGGACGCGCGCATGCGTCCCGAGGTTTTGCGCGCCATGTATACTAACCTATCACGATGGCAATCAATCAAGGCCAAGGCCGATCCCGAGAATCGATTCTCGTCGAGCCTGTCGCGCCGCCTGGGAATCGATCCGGAGTGATGCGACTGCGATGTTGAAAGTCCTGGTACTCGGTGCAACCAGTCCAATCGCGCGCGGACTCGCGATGCGATTTGCGACGGACGGCGCGCGGCTTTATCTCGCGGCGCGCGATCCGCACGAAGCGCGGCGCATCGCCGACGACCTCGAAGTCCGCGCCGGCACGCCGGCGCTCGCGGGCGCGTTCGACGCCGAGGATTTTTCGTCCCACGAGGATTTTCTACGCAACGCGGTCGGAGAGCTCGGCGGCCTCGACGGCGTAATCGTATGCTTCGGGGCGCATGCGGAAGAGGAACGCGCGCAAGTCGAACCGCACGTAGCAGTCGCGGAGATCGCGCAGAACTTCACCGGCGCGGTTTCGCTCATCACGCTCGTGGGGAGGCACATGGAAGCGCAGGGCACGGGCTTCATCATCGTGATCGGCTCAGTCGCCGGCGAGCGCGGCCGCGCGCGCAACTATGTGTACGGCTCATCGAAGGGAGCTCTGCAACTCTTCACGCAGGGGCTTCGCGGGCGGCTTGCGAAAACCGCCGTCCATGTGATGACGGTAAAGCTCGGCACGGTGGACACGCGGATGACGTGGGGACGCGAGGGCGTGTTGCTCTCGATTTCGCCTGAACGCGCGGCGGACATGATCTATCGCGCGTACCGGCGCAAATCCGAGGTCGTGTACGTGCCGCGCCGCTGGCGCTTTATCATGGGCGGCGTCCGCCTTATCCCGGAGCGCCAGTTCAAACACCTCAGCTTCTAGCGCCACCGGGTGTTTGGTGTACAATGTACATCAAGTGCCGGGCCGCGAGTTTGATTTCGAGTGGAACAAAACGGAAGTCGGGACAGAACTTCCGCAAGCACGGCATCGAGTTCCTGGATGCAGTGGTTGTCTTCGATGACGATCGCGCGATCACGATTGTTGATGAACATTCTGATGAAGTGAGTTTCGTTAGCTTCAGCATGGATGCTCAAGGCGGGGGTTGGCAGTTGCCTACGATGCGGGGCGGAGTGATCCGAATAATCTCCGCACGCAATGCGACCCGCCGGGAGCGAGAGCAATATGAGGACAAGCGAAGATGAAGGCTGAGTACGACCTGAGCAAGAACAAACGCGGGCGAGTGAATCCGCTCGGCCCTGATAAAGTTCGAATCACGATTCGACTCGATCGCGATCTCATCGAACACTTCCGCGACAAGGTCAGGGAAGCAGGCCGCGGTAATTACCAAACGCTGATCAATGACGCGCTGCGCGAGCAGATTCAGCGGCCCGATCTTGCTGAGACTGTTACGCGTGAAGTGCGCGCCGCGTTGCGCCAGGAGCTAAAAAAGCTACGAGTCTCCGCTTGAGCGGAGTTCTTCAACACGCTAGGCAATCCTACCGGGAGCGCTTCCTATGACATCGACACATGACGAAATTCAGAAACTGACCTTTACCGGCGCGGTGGATGCCGACGGGCACATCCTTGAGGACCCCGGGCTCTGGGATCGCTATATCGAGACGAAATACAAATCGCGCGGGCTGGGGGTGCGGCTCGACAACAAGGGCCTCGAGTATCTCGAGGTCGCGGGCAAGCCGTCGCGAGTCTTTCACAGCGGACGGCTCGGCGGCCTCTCCGCGATGGGCACGACACGGTCCGACGACTGGGGCGCCCGCCCGACCTACGGCAGCATGGCGCCGTTCGGCGCGATGGACCCGAAGGAACGCCTCGCTCGAATCGAGCAGGAGGGCCTCGCCGCGGCGTTCCTCTACCCCACGCTCTCACTCCTCTATGAGACCGAAACAGAAGACGCCGAACTCGCACAGGCCTACACCCGCGCGTACAACCGCTACATCGTCGATTTCTGTTCCGATAGCGGCGGCAAGCTGATTCCGATCGCGCATCTGTCGCTCGGAGATCCCGAGGCTGCGGCGCGCGAGCTCGAGCGCGCGGTGAAAGCAGGTTGCAAAGGCGGATGGGTCTGCCAGTTCGTGATGACGCGCAAGCCGCACGCGCATCCTGATCACGACGTTCTCTTCGCCAAAGCGCAGGAACTCGATGTTCCGATCGGAATCCATCCGTCGATCGAGCCGATCTGGGCGCTCCCCGGCCGCTACGATTACAAGAAGTTCATGCACGGGCAGTATTACTTCCTGAGCGTGACCGCGGCCGACGCGATTCGCCACGCCTTCACGAGCTTTTTCCAATACGGCACGTTCGAGAAATTTCCGCGTTTTCGGCTGGTGCTGCTCGAAGCCGGCGCCGGATGGATAAGCTACTGGCTCGATCGTCTCGATGCCGTATGGGGGAGCTTCATGGGCCGCACGGTTCCGCTCAAGGAGAAGCCGAGCTACTACTTCAAGCGCCAGGTCTGGATTTCAGCCGATCCTGACGAGCGCTCGCTGCCCGCGATGGTTGACCTTTGCAGCGCGGATCGTTTCTTCTGGGCGTCGGATTTCCCGCATCCCGATCACGTCGGCAACTACATCGAAGAGGTCGAGGAGCTTCATCATAAGCTCAAACCCGGCGACCGCGAGAAAGTGCTCGGCACGAACGTGATGCAGGCCTACAAGTGCGCGATACCAACCTGAGGCCTTTAGATGCCGGCTCGCCGCGACACCAACTCGCGCACGCCCAAGGCATCCGGCGCCACCGATATCTCGACTTTTAGGAAGATCGCGTTAAGTTTTCCCGGCGTCGAGGAAGGCACGTCATACGGTACGATGGCGTGGCGGGTCCGCAAGTCCTTCATTGCGCGCGTCAAGGAAGATGGCGAGTCGATCGCGATCCGGATGGAGTTCGGCGAACGCGAGATCCTGATGGAAGGCGAGCCCGAGACATTTTTCATCACCGAGCACTATCGCGATTATCCGATGGTGCTGATTCGCCTGAGCTGTGTGCACCCGGATGAATTGAAGCGAATTTTCGCGAATGCGTGGCGAATGCACGCGGGCAAACGGCTGATCGAAGAGTTGGAGCGGCGAGGCGCGGACGCTCGATGAAGGGAGCAATCGATCATATCCTGATCAACTGCATCGACCGCGAGCGCGCCCTGCCGTTCTACGCGTGGCTGATGCCGAAACTGGGATTCAAAACGCAGGTGGCGTTGCCGAGCAATCCCAATGTCGTTGGATTCATCGGGCGCAATGCGAACGTGTGGCTGAACCAGGCGGACGAATCGATGCGCTCCGAGTCATTCGACAAGCGCCGTGTAGGACTTCGCGAATTGGCCTTCGCGGCCGAGACGCGCGAAGAAGTCGATTCAATCGCGGCGGAAATCGAGGCCCACGGCGGCAAGATCACAGACCCGCCGCAGGAGTATTCGTACTGGCCGGGATACTATTCGGTTTTCTTTGCCGATCCCGATGGCATCAAGCTCGAGGTAGTGGTGAACCCGCAGCATCAGCCGAAGTAGAGCTGTCGAAGTGGCGTTCGTCATTCTGAACGGAGCGAGTCTTCGAGCAAGGTGAAGAATCCCGCCGATCGCGATTGCGAATACTCAGCAATCGTTAGGCGTGCCCTTTATAAGATCCGGACCCTTCGACTTCGTTCGCTGACTCACTTCGCTCCGGATGACAACCATGAGGCTCCTTCCGGACTACGCAGATCAGTCTCTCACTTTCTCGTCATCACGCCGGTGGCGCAAGGATTCGCGGTCTGCTGACAGTATGTCCCGCTCTCCCAATCGAGATCTTCGCCGCTACGCTCAGGTACCATTCCCTGCAATTCAAACTGGATTCTTGAAGAGTTCTCAATCTGAAATTCGATCTCACTTGGTGGCGAGACACGGCCGCTCGAGTCCGTTGCGCTAATAGTGGCAGTGCCCTGGCCATCGCGATTTACGACGTAGGTCCCGCGGATGCTTTGCTCGTTTCCGTACCACGTCTGAGAGCCTTCGAGATTCACGCGGCCATCGAAGTAAACAGTACCCGAGCCCAGACGTGGTCCGCCGGCGAATTTCACGTAGGGCTTCGCGGTCGCAGTGATTTCGTAAGTTCCTTTGATCGAAGCCGCGGAATATTCCGGTCGGGATCGAATCGCCGTTGCGCGAACAGCGCAGGCGAGAGGCGCAAGGGCCGCGAGCGAGATGGTTAAGGCGCGTATGGCTGGCTTGTACATCCAGCTGCCAGACCATCCGCACCATATCCAGCGTTCAGGACCGGATCGATATCGGCTCAAGGTTGCGCTGCAAGTACTCTCAGTTCTCGTTGAAAGAACGGATGGAGAAGTTACCTCGACTCGTTCGCAGACGCGCTGCGCTCGGGATGACGGAGGCGTTTATGTTCAGAGGTTGGGGGGCCGTCACGACGAGTTTTGAATCAGATCGCCTAAACGGCCAATACCATAAGCCCGAAGAATCGCTCGAAGGGATCGAAGTCGCGATCGCTGTGAAGTAACTGATGACCTTGGACAATGCAGAAGGTGGCGATGATCGCGTCGATAGTGCTTCGAACTGTGACTCCGCGAGAACGCAAGCGGCGATAGTTTTGCGCAGCTTCGAGCGCGATTCCCTACCCTACCATCTCGCGAAACTCGAGCGCGTCGAAGATTCTCAGAGCTCGGCGAAAGTCCGGTTCTGACGCGAAGCCTTGCAGAACTTCCGCCCTGATCAGGTCGCCGATCACGAGGGGCAGTCGCGCGATGCTGTCGAGTACTTCGGTCTCCGCAGTACTCTTGCCGTTGAAGTAGTCAATCCAGACTGAGGAATCGACTACGATCATGGGTTCGAATGCCGATCGCGGCGCATCGCTTGCAGATCTCCCGTCCAGCGCAGCTTGCCGCGAGCAGCGCGGATAAGCTTCTCCTGCCGGGCCAGCCGCACCATCAGGCGCAAGCTCTGCTCGACTGCCTCGCGCTTCGTAGATGCACCCGACGCGCGCAGCGCCTGCTTCATCAATTCGTCATCTATTACAATGTTGGTCCGCATCGATCGACTCCGATGTGTACGTTAGTAGGTTGCAATACACCTCTCAAGATGAAGTCTTGGCGAGGTCCACCTAGAAAACGAAACGGGCGGGACTGAAGGTCCCGCCCGTGATGTCAGACGGAGTTGCGAGGCAGCTTCGGCTTAGTCCACCGTCCAGGTGTCGCCGCTCGTGAGCAACTTCCTCAGGTCGCCCGGGCCCTGCTTGGTCTTTGCCTCGGCCAACTGCTTGTTGATCGCCGCGTCGTAGGTCGGCCGCGAGGTGGCGTAGAACACGCCGATCGGCGTCGGCAGCGGAGCCTCAAAGTTGCCGAGCATGAAGGCGAGCGCGAGGTTGGTCTCGTCGTGCACGATCAGATCGCTCTCGCTCACGCCGTTGCCGAGCGCGACCACCTCGGGCCGATGGCCGTTCAAGCGGATACCCTTGTCGCGGTTTTTGCCGAAGATAAGGGGCTTGCCGTGCTCGAGGATCAACTGATGCTCGGCCTTGATGCCCTTATCGGTTACGTCGTTGAACGCGCCGTCATTGAAGATATTGCAGTTCTGGAGGATCTCGATGAAGGAAGCGCCGTGATGGTCATGGGCACGCTTCAGCGTCTCGCCGAGATGCTTTTGCTCGACGTCCACGGTGCGCGCAACGAACGTCGCATGGGTACCCAGAGCCACGGTGATCGGGTTGAACGGGAAATCGACGGAGCCTAGCGGAGTGGACTTGGTGACCTTGCCGACTTCTGAAGTCGGCGAGTACTGGCCCTTGGTCAATCCGTAGATGCGGTTATTGAAGAGCAGGATCTTCAGATCGACGTTGCGGCGGAGCACGTGAATCAGGTGGTTGCCGCCGATCGAAAGCCCGTCACCATCACCCGTCACGACCCACACGTCGAGCTCGGGGCGCGATACCTTGAGCCCGGTCGCGAATGCCGGCGCGCGGCCGTGAATGGTGTGGAAGCCGTAGGTGTTCATGTAGTACGGAAAGCGGCTCGAGCATCCGATGCCCGAGATGAAGACGACGTTCTCAGGTGCAACGCCAAACTCCGGCATCACCTTCTGCACGCCGGCCAGAATCGCGTAGTCACCGCATCCGGGGCACCAGCGAACTTCCTGGTCGGAAACGAAATCCTTGCGGGTAAGAGCAGTAGCCATCTCGGTCAGCCCTCCAGGGCGCGATTCGCGCGGTTTACGATCTCGCTGACTTTGAACGGACGGCCCTGGATCTTGTTGAACCCGAACGCATCGATCAGGTAGTCGGCGCGAACCAGCTTGAGCAGTTGTCCCATGTTCATTTCCGCGATCATCACCTTCTTGAAGAGGCGCAGCTTGTCCTCGAGATCGCGGGGGAGTGGATTCAGGTAACGCAGGTGGATGTGCGAAACCTTCTTACCCTTCTCGCGCAGCTGCTTGACGCCTTCGCGAATCGGGCCGTAGGTGGAACCCCATCCGAGGATGACAAGGTCACCGCCGGCGGTATCGCCGAAGATCTCGGTGGGCGCATAGTCGCGCGCGATTCCCGCGATCTTGCGGGCGCGCGTGCGGACCATCAGCTCGTTGTTAGCGGGCGAGTAGCTGACGTTACCGGTCAGGTTCTCGCCAGAGAGGCCACCTATACGGTGCTCGAGGCCCTTGGTGCCCGGCACCGCCCACGGCCGCGACAAAGTCTTCTCGTCGCGGATATAGGGCATGAAGCCCTCGGGATCGGTGCGCAGCTCAACCTTGATGTCGGGCAGCGTGTCGGGATCGGGCACCAGCCACGGCTCGGCGCCATTCGCGAGCTGGCCGTCGGTGAGCAGGATGACAGGCGTCATGTACTTGACAGCGATCCGCACCGCCTCGTAGGCGCAATCGAAGCAGTCTGCCGGAGTGGAGGCCGCGATCACAGGCAGAGGAGCCTCGCCGTGGCGGCCGTATATCGCCATCATCAGGTCGGCCTGCTCGGGCTTGGTCGGCATCCCGGTGGAAGGCCCGGCGCGCTGGATATCGGTGATCACAATCGGAAGTTCGGTCTTCACGGCGAGGCCGATTGCCTCGGCCTTCAGATTCATGCCTGGGCCCGAGGTAGTCGTGATCCCGATCGCGCCGCCGAACGCTGCGCCAATCGCCGATGACACGCCCGCGATCTCGTCCTCGGCCTGGAAGGTATAGATCGGGAAGTTCTTATAGCCCGAGAGCTCGTGCAGCACGTCGCTTGCGGGCGTGATCGGATACGAGCCGAGGAACAGGGGACGTCCCGATTTCACGGCGGCCGCGACGAAGCCGAGCGCGGTCGCGCTATTGCCAGTGATATTACGATAGAGACCAGGCGTGATCTTCGCGGGCGGAACTTCGTAAGAGCTCGCGAACAATTCCGCGGTCTCGCCGTAGTTGTAACCGGCCTTGAGCGTCTTGATATTGGCCTCGAGAATCTCGGGGCGCTTCTTGAAACGGCTATCGAGGTACTTGAGCGTGCTCTCGATCGGCCGGTGATAGAGCCACGACAGCATCCCGAGCACGAACATGTTACGCGTGCGGAAGACGTCGCGGTTGCTAAGCCCAGAGCCGTGCAGCGCGCTCGCGGTCATCTTGGTGACATCGACCTGGATAAGCTGGAACTTGTCGAGCGAATGATCGGTGAGCGGATTTCCGTCGTAACCCGCGCGCTTCAAATTGGCGTCGGTGAAGGCCTCGCGGTCAACGATAATCACGCCGTTGGGCGGAACGTCGTCGATATTCGCTTTCAGCGCCGCGGGATTCATCGCGACCAGCACGTTGGGCTCGTCACCCGCGGTGAAGATCTCGTTGCTCGAAAAATTGAGCTGGAATCCACTAACGCCCGCCAGGGTGCCGGCAGGGGCGCGGATTTCGGCAGGAAAGTCGGGCAGCGTTGCGATGTCGTTGCCCGCCAGTGCGGACTCCGACGTAAACTGCATCCCCGTCAACTGCATCCCATCGCCCGAGTCTCCGGCGAAGCGGATAACGACCCGGTCACGCTTCTCTTGTCGCTTGTGCGGCGCGTCGGCGCTGCCGCCGCGAAACTCGGCAGCTTGTCCAGCCGCCTCAGGTGGTACAGCCATCTCAGTCCTATCTCCTTATGTTGAGACCTGTCCGAAAATTACTCCGAACTCTCGAAGGAATACAAATAAGTCAACGTGTGGATTTAAAGTATAGCTAATGCATCGGAAGCTTTAAAGGGTCGATCAGGAACGGATCCGAAAGTCGGCAAACGCGCCCGTCGCCGATGCCCATTCCTCTTGCACGTGGACGACACGCGCGCCGGGCGGTCCGCTGTGTGCCCATGCGAGAAGCATTTCGAGGTTTTCGCGCTTTCCTTCGGCCACAATCTCCACCCCTCCACCGGGCAGGTTGCGTACCCATCCGGCAAGCCCGAGCGAGCGCGCCTCGTCGTAGGCAGTTGCGCGAAAACCGACGCCCTGCACACGGCCCGAAATCGTGAGGCTCAAGCGGGCTTTGCTTTCCGCTATTTTCATACGCGGCCGCCCTCGAGAAGTTTCACAAACTCCTTCTCGTCGAGCACGCGGACGCCGAGCTCGCCCGCCTTGCGAAGCTTCGAACCCGGCTCGGCTCCTGCCACGACGAAATCGGTCTTGCGGCTGACGGAGCCGGTCACGCGTCCGCCGGCGGCAATCACTTTCGACTCGGCTTCCTCGCGCGTCATCGATTCGAGCGTGCCGGTAAGGACGAAGCTCTTGTCGCGGAGTGCGCCGCGTCCTTCAACCTGCTTTACCTCTTCGAGCTTGAGCTCCTTCGCAAGGCGCTCGACGGCGCGGCGATTTCGCGGCTCGTCAAAATATTCGCGGATACTCTTGGCGACTTCCTCGCCGATATCGCGCACGCCCTGGAGGTCATCGAGGCTCGTGTCCATCAGCGCCTCGATCGTGCGGAACTTGAGCGCGAGTACGCGGGCAGTGTGTTCGCCGACGTGGCGAATACCGAGGCCGTTGATGAAGCGATCGAGCTTGGCGGCGCGCGACTTCTCGATCGCGTCGAGGATATTCTGCGCGCTCTTGTCAGCCATGCGCTCGAGCCCTGTGAGCTGATCTTTGCTGAGGCGGTAGATGTCGTCGAGTTCCTTCACGAGGCCGCTATCGACGAGCTGCGCGACGAGCTTGTCGCCGAGGCCTTCGATATCGAGCGCGTTCTTGGAGGCGAAGTGGCGAATCGACTCGCGCATCCGCATCGGGCAGTTGGCGTTGACACAAAAGTAGCCGACCTCGCCTTCCTCGTGGACGATCGCGGCGCCGCATTCGGGGCAATCCTGGGGCATCTCGAACGGCTTGGCGCGCGGATGCCCCGGCTTGGTGACCTGCAGCACGTAGGGAATAACATCACCGGCGCGCTCGATCATCACGGTGTCGCCGGTGCGGATATCCTTACGGCGAATCTCGTCGAGGTTGTGCAGGGAGGCGTTGGAAATCGTCACACCTGCGAGCTGCACAGGCTTCAGCTTCGCGACGGGCGTCAGCGATCCGATTCGGCCGACCTGGACCTCGATTCGCTCTACCAAAGTCTCGGCCTGCTGGGCCTTGAATTTGTACGCGATCGCCCAGCGTGGCGAGCGCGAAACCTCGCCGAGCTGCTCCTGGAGCCGATAGGAATCGACCTTGGCGACGACACCGTCAGCCTCGTACTCGAGGTCGTGGCGCTTCTCGGTGATTTCATTCCAGTATGAAAGCACTTCTTCGATTCCGTAGCATCGGCGCGACAGCGGATTCGTGCGCAGCCCGAACGCGCGAATACCCCGCAGGAATTCCCACTGCGAATCGAACTCGACGCCCTCGATAACTCCCGGTGAGTATAGAACAACATCCAGTTGCCGAGATGCGGTGATACGCGGGTCGAGTTGACGGAGCGATCCGGCCGCCGCGTTGCGCGGATTGGCGAAGACTGGCTCGCCCGCCTGCTCGCGATCCTCGTTCAGCTTGGCGAAGGCTTTGCGCGGGAAAATCACCTCGCCGCGGACCTCCAACAGCTTCGGAATCTTGCCGTGAAGTGGCTTGATCAGGCGCAGCGGCACGCTCCTGATGGTGCGGATATTCGGCGTGACATCCTCGCCGTTGATTCCGTCGCCGCGCGTCGAGCCGACAACGAGCCGGCCGTCCTCGTAAACCAGCTCGATACCGAGGCCATCGAGCTTCACCTCGGCGACGTAATCAATCGGCTCCTCGGTGCGGGCAAGGCGCTTTACACGCTTGTCGAACTCGAGCATCTCCTCGGCGTCCATCGCGTTGGCGAGTGACATCATCATCTTGCGATGGACGACGACGCCAAATTTCTCGCTCGGCGCGGCGCCAACACGTTGCGTGGGTGAGTCGGAGGTAAGCAGCTCAGGATGTTCTTTCTCGAGGGCCTCGAGCCGGCGGAGCAGCTTGTCGTACTCGGCGTCGGAGATATCGGGATCGTCGAGGATGTAGTAGCGATAGTTTGCGTCGTTGAGCTGCTCGCGCAGCCGCTCCGCCTCGGCCTCAAGCTTCTTCAGGTTTTCACGCATTGATTCAGGTATTCAGGCATTGATATGGACAAAGTTACCCAACCAAAGTTCTGTCGGCTACCGCGATCGTTTCAATATCCACCGCGCGATGCGAGAGTCATTCGATGAGCGTCGGAGTTATCCGCGTCGCGATCGATGCACCTGAGTTCGTAGGATATTGCCGGCTTCGCCGTACTTTGTGGCCGATGGATGAGATGGTGAACGAGCGCGAGGCGAGCACGATCGTGAACGATCCCGCTCGGTGGTCCGTGTTCGTCGCGCACATCAACGCCGCGATCGTGGGCTTCGTCGAGGTTCATCTGCGCGAGTATGCCGAAGGCGCGTCAACGACGCCCGTCGGTTTCCTGGAGGGTTGGTTTGTCGTGCCTGAGGTGCGACGAGAAGGCGTTGGCGGCGCGCTGGTGCGGGCGGCAGAGCAGTGGGCGCGCGAACGGGGATGCATCGAGATGGGATCGGATACCGAGGTTGACAATGCAGTCTCGATCGAAGCGCATCAGCGCCTTGGCTACGGCATCACCGAACGGCTGGTCGCTTTTCTGAAGCGGCTCTGAGTAGCGCTCCTAAGGGCGCGAGTAACCCATCGCGTCGAGGAAGTCCTTGCTCGCTATCTGCCGAAGGTGCGCCACCAGGACCATTGGAAATTGAGGTCCCCGTGGATTGATCAATTCAAAAGCACCGCCTTGGAATGATTATGGTGGCTCCAAGCCTTTCAATTTGATGCGCTCGCGGTGAACATGTGCGAGGTCATATTGCGCCTGCTGCACAAGCCAGCTTTCAGCACTTCCGCCAAAAACCCTTTCGAGGCGGACGGCCATCTCCGGTGAAATGCCTCGCCTTTCGTTCACCGGTTCCGAGAGCGTGTTGCGTGTCACGCCGAGGGCTGTGGCTGCATCGGTGATGCTCGAACCTAAAGGCTCGATAGGCTGGCGCCATGCGAGACCTCCGGGGTGCGGTGGGTTCTTCATCGGCATGGTTCAATCGCCATGGTAATCGACCAAATCAACGTCCTCTGCACCATCAGTGAAGCGAAAAGTCATTCGCCAGTTGGCGCGAACTGTAACAGCGTAAAAAGCCCTTCAGGTTGTGCTTCAGCGCGTGAAGCTTGAAGCCCGGCAGGTTCATATCCGCAACCGTCCAAGCTGCGTCCAGCCTCGCCAAAATATCGCGCAGCTTGGTCGCATGTTCCGCGGGTGACGCCGCTCGGGCTGTCGTCTTGATAAAGACGTTTCAGTCCCTTGTGGCGGATCGACCGGATTATAGGAAAACGTAACCCGCGACGTGTCGCATGTCAAAAAAATGGGAGCAATGTTCTTGCGTCCACTATCGAGGCTACTCTCCACCCGAAATCCCAAGACGAAGCACCTGCGACGCCTCTTACTGGCTTTCGAGCGCGAACGCCCTGCGACGGCCCGTGCCCCTGTCGTCCTCTTCCGTAACTCAACGGGAGAGGGATTTCGGAGAGTGCTCGACTAGCGGCGGGCGTAGCCCATCGCGTCGAGGAAGTCGTCGAGCGTCTCGAAGCGCATGTACATGTTGTGGCGCTTCTGGTTGCCGATCGTCGTGCTCGGCTCGTTCGAATACGCGTGACCGGGATACACGACGGTCGAATCGTCGAGGCTCTTCAACGTGCGGTTCAGGCTGTAGTACATCGCCTCAGGATCGGAGCCCGGCAGATCGACGCGTCCGCAGGAATTGACGAACAGCGTGTCGCCAGAGATCAGGTTGCCATCAACGAGGAAGCATTGCGAGCCGGGCGTGTGACCTGGAGTGTGCAGAAATTTGACTTCGAGCTTGCCGACTTGCGTGGTGTCGCCGGCATCCATCTTGACCAGGTCGGATTCCGAGAGCCCCGACACTTTGCGCACTCCCGCTGCTTCGTGCTTGTTGACGTACACCTTGGCTTTCACCCGCGCGAGCATCTCCGCTGAGCCCTCGATACTCTGCCCCATCATGTGCCCGCCAAGGTGATCTTGGTGGTAGTGCGTGATGAAGATCTTCTCGATCTCGTAACCTTCGCGCTCGACGTAATCGCAGATGGCGCCCACGTCCCACGCGGGATCGACGACGGCGAGCTTGTGCGTGGCCCGATCGCCGATCAGGTAAACGTAGTTCGCCATCGGCCCGATCTGCGCCTGGCGTAGGTAGAGGTCCGATTCTGACGGCATCAGCAGTGCTCCACGATCAGGATTTGCGTCCGGCGTTCGCCTTGATTCGCGCGGCGCGGCGAATTTCTCCGATTCTCAAGCCCCGGTCCCAGAGAAATTCCGGCTCGTTGAGACGCTTTGCGACCCATCGCGACTGCACGAAGAGGTGATCGCTCAGGCGGTTGATATAGATGATGAGCTGATCGTTGATTTCTTCCTCGCGCTTCAGCCGCCAGCATACGCGCTCTGCCCGGCGGCATACCGTGCGCGCCTGGTGCAGAAAAGCGTTGAGCACGCCGCCGCCTGGAAGCGTGAAAGATTTCAGCGGCTCGAGCTCCTTTTCCATGCGATCCATTTCCTCTTCGAGGAGCTTGATCTCCCCCTCGCTCATCTTGTGCATGCCCTCGTACTCGCCATCGGGCGCAGTCGCGAGCTCGGAGCCGACATCGAAGAGTTCATTTTGGATGCGGCGGAGCATCTCGGAGTACCACTCGAAATCGTCGCCGAAGCCCTCACGATAGTTGGGCAGGTAGGTGCGCACGATACCGACGATCGAGTTGAGTTCGTCGATAGTGCCATAGGCCTCGAGGCGGAGGCTTTCCTTGGGTACGCGCTTGCCGCCGACCAGCGCTGTGGTGCCCTTGTCTCCCGTGCGGGTGTAGATGCGTGAAAGTCGTATCGGCATGTGCTTACGGCTCACAGGCCCGCTTTCTTTTTTTGCACCGCGTACGTGTTGCCGCTCACGTCGGTCGATATCGGCAGACCTGAATCGCGCCATCCCTTCACGACCACCGTGCCCGACGCGTCCCGTTGGCCGCCGAAGCCGCCGACGACGTTGGTCAGATTCGCATAGCCTGCCGCCTCGAGCATTTCGCACGCGCGCTGCGAGCGTCCGCCCGCCATGCATCCGACGACCAGCTTCTTGTCCTTCGGGAGCACCTTCTCCGCGACCGCGACGAAATCTGGATTCACTTCCATCTGGCCCGGCCCCTTGATGAACACGACCGGGATATTGATCGCGCCCTCGGGATGACCGGCCGCGAATTCCGCTTCGGTGCGAACGTCGAGATAGAGCGCATCGGGGTTCTTCTTCAGCGTCTCGTGCGCCTCGGGCGGGCGTTCCTGATTTATCGGCATCGCAAGGTTCCTCGCCTCAGATTTGAAGTCGATCCTATCAAAAGTCGCCGCGCGCGCGATGCGCGCCCGTTGGCTTACGGCTTCGAATTGCCGAAGCGTTCGTAGTGGACCATCTGGCTCCGCGGCTTCAGCGGCCGCGCTTCCGGCGGCTTCGCCGGACTCTGATAGCCGAAAGGCAGGATCGTGAACAGCGCCCACTCCTGCGGAATTCGGAGCAGCGCGTGGATCTGTTCGGCGTCGAAATTGCCGACCCAGCAGGTGCCAAGCCCGAGCGCCCATCCTGCGTCCGCCATGTTCTGCACGGCCTGCGCGCAATCGACGTCGGCCCATCGTTTGTTGTTCAAATCCTTCAGCACGACGATCGCGGCCGGCGCGTCGCCAACGAAGCGGCCCGTCGAGCATAGCTCGCCAAGCTTCTTCAGCGTCTCGCGCTCGCGCACGACAATGAACTGCCATGGCTGGAGATTGCGCGCGCTCATCGCATGACGCCCTGCCTCGACGATCGTAGTAAGCTTGTCGGCTTCGACCGCGCGATCCGCGAAAGCGCGCTGCACGCGGCGTGAAACAATCGCTTCTACTGCATCCATTTCACTGCACTCCTTCAAAAACTAACAGATGTTCAGTTACACATTTATTCTGTAGTATTCGAGCCACCGTACAATCCTAATCTGCGCTCGTTTGCTTGGCGAGCAGGATCGCGCGGCGACTACAACAAGGCGGCCAACGAACTTGTGACGGATTCAAAAGTCGCGATTCGCAGAGGCGCTGCACTCGCCGCCCTGCTTTCATTTCTCACGGTTAGCGGCACATCATTCGCCGCCTCTATCCCATTCAACATCTATTACTCCGGCGCTGAGAACCTCGTCCTCAAACGTCTGCAACTCGATCCAACCACGAACCGGGTTGACAGCATCGCGGCCGCCGACGCGGCCGTCTATCAGGGCACGCTGCCATCGCCCGGTCCCGATCTCGATCTGCTGAAGGCACGCGTCGAGGCCGGTATGGGCCTCATCGTTATTCTC
>JASHQJ010000141.1 GCA_030037595.1 Candidatus Binataceae bacterium | reverse complement strand
CTGCCCGGAGCATGGCATTGACTGGTGAACGTGCGGGTCTTAAGGTATCCCAACAGTATACCTCTTCTTTGCCCGCCTCGGTTGCTGCTTCGTTGAGGTTATACTGGAGAAAACGACACTTCGTGCCTCGAAAAATAACTGACCGAATTGCTTTAATAGATACCTATTACGCACCAAAGTTCGCCGGTCGACTGGACATCATGGGCGACGGTGAGGCCTTGATCACGGAATTCAAGGCTTAACCCTGGGAAGTCCGGCAGCGCCGAGCTCCTTTTCGATTTCTCTCATAAGCACCAGAAGCATTTCATCAGTTTCAGATTGTGCGGTGCGCGCTCCATTTGCTTTCCGATTCTTACATACGGGAGCAGACCGTGTTTGCTGAAGCTATCGATTTTTGGTCATCTCGACCATTGTAGCGGTTGAATCCACTTCCAGAAGAGCGACAACTATCGCTTGATCCATCAGTCTCACCATTTCGCTGCCAAGCGCTTAAGCACAAGCGATTGACACGCTGCTTCTACACCAAATGCCACCGCACGAGCCCGAAGCAAAGCCCGAACAGAAGGAGACTATAAGCTGCCAGTCCCAAAATAATGCCCGTCGCACGCGTATAGTACCTGTCACGGGTCATCATGACGTTACGATCAATTAAGAGATAGGTCGCAGCGCCAGCACAGAGCGCTCCGGCAAAAGTTAGCAGCGGACCAACTAGAGACGTATCGTAAAGGTGCAGGTTCTTCAGAACAGCGTGCACAGCGAAAACTCCCAGCCAGGCATTGAGATAGAGCGGAAAAGAGATGCCTCCCGCGAGTTTGCCGAATGAAGATCGAGCTGTTGGACGAGCTGCCAGCATAACCAGCGACAGCGCAAAAACCGGCGCAGAAGCCCAGTAGTAACAATCGCACAGTCCCATTACGATACCACTCGCGATCGCCGCAACGGCCAGCACACTTGCCGATTTCAACTGCCAGTCGCCGAAACGCGCGCGAACCGCGGCGGCAAGGACGCCTGCGCTGATCGATGCGAAGTTGGTGTTCAACCAGATTGCGGCCAAAAAGACCACCATCCAAGTTTCGAACCGCTTGCCAAACCTACTAAACACAATCAGCAACGGTGCAACAAGATAGAATTGTTCCTCGACCGCGATACTCCAAAAGTGATTGCCGGTTCCTTTCAACGGCATTGCAATCAGCGCGGTTGCGGCATCGGGTCGTAATGAAAACCAGTTATGCGTAAAGGTCACGTCGTACAACAAAAATTCCAGCCAACGCGACGAAATCGGCTGCCGCACGAAACTAACGATGTAGAGCGCGACGACCGCAAAAGCGTACGGGATCCATATTCGAGTTGCTCGATTGAAGTAGAAGCGCGGCAGCTCTGATGGCGGAGTCCTTAGCAAAATTCCTCCGATCAGCCAGCCACTGAGCGCGAAGAAAACCTGTACCGCGAGATTCCCGCTTTCCGCCCAACTCAGGATTCCAATGTGCGAAAGCACCACTACGGACGCGAGGACGAATCTCAACCAGTCGAATAAGGCATACTGTTCGGAATCGGATAGCCGAGGACTCGGCATCGAAGCCGAACGAAGGCTTTCTACGGACTTTCGCTTAATCTTGGTGGAAATCGCTGCCGCCTTGAATACGTGCCACTTCCCACGGCTCCAGACCCGCTCACCATCAAAGACGGAGCGCTGAGGATGAAGCCCGATTTCTGAACCCATTGTGAAACTCTCTCTACGGCTGGCTCCTACGACTGGCTCCTGGCCGGCAATACTAGTCGATTCATTTTCTCGTCCATTCACTTACACTGATCGAGCTCTGGCGTAGGACCAATTGCACCGTGATGGCGCGCTAGATTGCTGAATTTAACTTCCCAGGACTTAAATGCAATCGTTCTGACTTTGGACTAAACGCTGGTTCGCTACGGTCGACGGGCTGAGCAGAGGCTTGGAAAAGCCCATCGATATCACAACCTTTCGACTGCTCAGCTCAGAACGCTCCCGGGACGAGGCAAGTTATGGGCCGAGGTCGTAAACCTGTTCATATCGAACCCAAGGGATGGGGCAGAGAGGTGTGGATCGTCAACAACGCCCTCTATTGCGGAAAAATCCTTGAGATTCAGAAGGGCAAGCGCTGTTCTCTGCACTATCACAAGCTGAAAACGGAATCGTTCTATCTGCGTTCCGGACGCCTTCGCGTAGTAATCATGAAATCTCCGGATGCACCGAAAAAAGAGGAATTCGAACTCTCGACCGGCGATTGCATAGACATAGCTCCCGGCATAGTCCATCAAATGGAAGCACTCGAGGACGCTGAGTTGTTCGAGTTTTCGACGCAGCACTTCGACAATGATTCTCATCGGCTTCGGAGAGGCGACTGAGGTTGGTCGGTTTCACTAATTGCTTTGAAGTACATGAATCTCGGCGCAAGCGGCGGCTCAGAATTGACGGCACACACCTTCATCGAGTCCAGAACCAACCGTCCGCCGAGGTTCGAATCGAAGCTTACATCCGCACCACATAACCTGAGCCATCGCTCAAAGCGCGCCCGCCGGTCAGCCGCGAAACGGCGAGCGTGCTTCAACCGATCACACGGGAGGGACATTCACGGGAAGCCAGTTGAAGATCGGACAATCGTCGGGGAAGAGGCCGTGGCTCACGAGCCGGTCGATCTGAAAGACAGTAAGATTCTTATCACCGGGGCCTCCGGGATGGTGGCGCGGCCCCTCGTTGCAGCATATGCCAGAGAAGCCAGGGTCTACGCGCTCGCGCGTTATGGCCGCCTCGAACATCGAAAAGTCGATCCAGGAAACGGTGCCGCACCCATTGCAGCCGACTTCAGCAAGCTGAATAGTCTCTCCGCGATTCCTAACGACATCGACTATGTGATCAACTGCGCAGTTGCACGTACCAACAACCTGGAACGGGATTACACCGTCAACGCCGACGGCGTCGGCCATCTTATGGCGCGATGCTGTGGTGTGGAGGTATTCCTCCAATCTCAACCACCGGGAGTCTACGAATATCGAGGTCCGGATCCGCACAAGGAATCCGACCCGTTAAGCGACATTCAAGGTCGCCATTCCAGCTCCGCTAAAGGTCCCTCTTTCTCTACTGACCCATCCTTTGGTAAAGGTGCGCCGCGATCACAACCAGACCAATGAAGATAGAGACGAGGACTGTGAAATCTTTGGCCAAACCCATGTTGGCGACGCCTCCGACCAGCATCAGACCACGCAACGCGTCTACCTCGTATGTCAGAGGGTTAAGGCGAGACACAATCTGCAGCCAGTACGGCATCAAATGGATGGGATAGATCGCATTGCTAGCGAAGAAGATCGGCATCGTGAGGACCTGCCCAATTCCGAGAAACCGTTCGCGCGTCTTTACGATGCATGCGACTACCACCGAGAACGTAGAGAAAACCGCGGCGCCGATCGCGATGAACGCGACGACCAGCAGCACGTTGCTCAGTTGTCCGCTCAACGGAATACGGAGCATCAGAGCGAGCACGTATACAATGATAGCTTGCGACAGAGCACGAACGGTAGATGATAGAGCCTTTCCCAGGACAAGCGCGCTGCGTGGTGCGGGACTGACCAGGTAACGGTTAAGGATGCCTGCATCACGTTCCCAGATGGTGTTTATGCCGTAGAAGATCGCGACAAAAAGCACACTCTGCGCCAGTATCCCCGGCGTGAGAAATTCCAGGTAGGTGATCGAAGCCTTGGCTATACCGTGCACCTGGGCCATGACCTGGCCGAACACCAATAGCCAAAGGGCTGGCTGTACGGCGCGTGTTATGAGTTCCACAAAGTCATGGCGCAACTTCCGCAGCTCCGCATCCGCCACGCCGAGTACCTGGGTTCCATAGTCGGGAGCAGTCAGGATGGTCACGGTTACCCTCGCTCTCGGGCTGCGCGTCGGGCAAGACGCGTCTGCACGTAATGGCCGCTCGGCTCAATCGCACCGCCGACAAAATGCGCAAACACGTCTTCAAGTGTCGCGCCGGGTCCGACTTGCCCTTTGAGCTTCGCCGGCGCCCCAACCACAGCGATTCGTCCGCGGTGCATCAGCGCTATTCGGTCGCACAACTCCTCGACTTCGCCCATGTCATGGGTCGTAATGAACATCGTCATGCCGAATTGTTCGCGCAGGTGGCGAATGCGTTCATGTACGGTACGCCTCGCCATAGGATCGAGACCCACGGTAGGCTCATCCATCAGCATCACCGCCGGACGATGCAACATGCTCTGAGCGATCTCGAGCTCCCGAATCATACCGCCGGAGTAATGGTGCACTAAGCGATTCGCCGCATCGCTTAAGTTCATCGCGGCGAGTGCCTCGCGAATGCGTTCCCCACGCTCATGTCGCGGAATCGCATAGAGGCGCGCCGAAAGCAGCAGGTTTTCGTAGCCGGTTAGCGAGCCGTCGGCAGACAATAGCTGCTGCACGTAACCGATATGACGGCGAACCTGCGCCGGCTCTTTGGAGATGTCGAAACCGGCGATCCTCGCTACACCGCTGCTGGGCGGCAGCAGGGTCGTCAACATCTTGATTAGAGTGCTTTTGCCCGCTCCGTTTGGGCCGATAAGACCAAAAATTTCGCTCGCAGGTATCTCGAGGGACACGTCGTCCACCGCGAGCAAATCGCCGAAGCGGCGGCTGAGTCCAACTGTGACGATGGTTGTTTCCCCGCCTCGGAAGTTCGAGATTTCAATTGGATCGCTCACTGCCGCTCGACCAAACGCTATTATCCTCGGCAGCCCGATGCCCAGCTACCGATCTTCAAGTCCCCTGGCATTTCACCGCACCACCCATCGCCCATGCCACCAAAAGCCGAAACTCTCATCTATCTTGTACTGATATGGAGCAGTCGCTTGATCTCGCGAACATAGCTGAAGTGAGGACGGTTCCCGATACCGAGCCGATTGACCATGGCGATGACCGCGTGAGGATCGGGCGATTCGACAGCCACGGTCTCGCGTACATTTCGGCTGATGGCCACGACAGCAAACTCGGACTCGCATTGACCTATCTGGAATCGGAAACGCTTTTTGGCAACGTTTACCGCCGTAATACCGGGTTCAGCGCTCACAATCTCGTCCAGAAACTCCTCGAGCGAAAACTCCGATCGCTTCAACTTAGGTGAAGGCAGCACGAGCAACGGAAATAACTCTTTGATGATCGCCGACTCGCTCAGCGGGAACTCCGTCTTAAACGCCGGAGCCCAAAGCTCGAGCCCATAGTCTTTCCGGATGAGAAGTTTTACGTCGAGGAGGCCAGCGCGTACCTTTGCATTACACTCATCGGTCGCGGTCGAAATCAGATAGATTTCGTCGCTTGCCTGTGGCCCGTCGGCAATCGCCAGCGATTCCAGCTTCTGCTTCGCTCGAAGCAGCGACCGTCCCCAGACTCGGAACTCGTATCGGTGTTGGGTTTCCATCCGTCTCGCGCACGCCAATCGGAGTTCATCTCAACCGACCCAGCACTGTTGTGATGCATATACGCAACCGAAATGAGCCCCGACTTTGCATTGCTCTACGGCTTCGACTGGAGGTCCGCCTTCCCCGTTGTCAAGTCAACCGGCACAGACACGTGCTCATGCCAAATCAACCACTGATGATGGAAGTTCTGGTATCCATCGGTAACTCGGAACGTCAGATCCAATTTCTTGCCTTGCTGATTGGTACACGTAAAGTGTTGAATGCTATGGCTGTAAGCGACTCGCACGTCACCATATATTTCGATATCAGAGATCTCGAGGTTGGGCGAATCCTTGCATTGTGCGAGGAAGTTTCGAAAATCTTCTTTATACGCATTCCAGCCAGTGTACTGTCGCGGCGGAATTACGTCGAAGACGACCAAATTCTCACTGTTCGCGTAACAAGTCATGATCTTGTCGAGATCTTTCGCTTTGACCGCATCGGTGAACCTGGCCTCCAACTCCATGATTGAGGTATGCGCGTCGGCGGAAGCCTCCGCACGCCAGATGAGCACCAGCGCGGACGCCAGCATTGGCACAAGTATTTTTCCCCAGGTCATCCGTGACATTGGCAATCCTCCTCGTACAACGGTTCACGTGTTGAATTTGGATGTAGAGCGAGCCAAGACCAAATGCAAGAACTCCGATCCCGGCCCATTGACAAATTAATTCGCTTCTTTCCCGCCCGGTTCAGCAGAGGAGGGATTATGAACCAACCTGCCCGGCTCTCGCTATGCGCAGAAGCTCGGCCAGGATCCGCTCGCGATGCGTTGCCGGCCAGTAGATCCTGCCGCAGCCCTCGCACACCGAGAATCGATCCTGGCTCGCGTAGACGAATGGCGGCACTCGCTGCCTGACCGCTTCACGGTCTGTGTCGCGCAACTCCGTGTTGCACTGTGAGCATCGCGTGAGCGCGGCGCGAGCGGGATCGATCGCGAACTTTTGCAGCACCTCGCGAAGCTGTTCGCGAAACAAATCCGAACCAAGGCAAAACACATCCGGCGCTGTACGCAGACGCTTGTCACGGGTGAGCACGATGCGATTCTCATGACGAGCCGCATGCAGAAGGTCGGCTCCGCCGACGCACGGATCAAAGCTTACGTCCGCGCCACACAGCCTTAACCATCGGGCGAGGCGCGCAAGCATTCGATCGGCAGCGAAGCGCGGAACGCTGGGGTTCGTATCCACGTCTTCCCGATCCTGATTATATCGCGCGATGTGCTTCAATCGACCACGAGCGGGATAGACATCCATCAGAATCCAGTTGAAGATCGGATCCATCAATCGAGGGGAAGTGCGGTGTTACACGAGCCGGTTAATCTAAAGGGCAGTAAGATCCTCATCACCGGCGCAACCGGGATGGTGGCGCGTCCGCTCGTGGCCGCGTACGCCAAACACGCCGTCGTCTATGCGCTCGCACGGTTTGCGCGGCTTGAGGATCGGGAGTCGATCGAGCAGTCAGGTGGCACGCCGATTGCCGCCGACCTCAGCGAGCTGAACAGTCTCTCTGTAATCCCCCGCGAGATCGACTACGTTATCAACTGCGCCGTCGCTCGAACCAACAACTTCGAACGCGACTATGCCGTTAACGCAGACGGCGTCGGCCACCTCATGGCGCGATGCCGTGGTGCGAAAGCGTTCCTCCAGATCTCAACCACCGGCGTCTACGAATATCGAGGCCCGGAGCCGCACAAGGAATCCGATCCTCTGGGCGACAGCCATCGTTCGATGTTCGCGACCTATTCAATCTCAAAAATCGCGGGCGAAAGGGTATGCATGTTCGCAGCGCGGCACCTGGGCATTCCAACCACGGTTGCGCGCCTGTGCGTTCCCTATGGCGACTTTGGAGGATGGCCCTACTTCCATCTCATGATGATGAAGAATGGCGCACCTATCGGAGTACATCCGGACCGGCCGAATTATTTCAACCTCCTGCACATCGACGATTGCATCGAAAAGATTCCACGCCTGCTCGCGGCCGCCTCCACCGGGGTGACGCTGACGAATTTCGCCGGCGAACCCCGGGTCAGCCTTGAAGAGTGGTGCAGCTACCTTGGAGAGCTGGTCGGTGTGACGCCGCGCTTCGTCGAGAGCACGAGCGCCCTCGGCAGTCTATGTACCGATCTTGCGCGAATGCATTCGCTGGTCGGCGAAACCCGGGTCAACTGGCGCGACGGGCTTCGAAGAATGGTCTTGGCACATCCCCCGCAATCGACTTAAGCTGAGCGCAGGACAAAGAATCGCGATGCGAATAGGTGTTACGGGCGCGACCGGTTTTCTCGGTAAAAATCTTGTCGGTCGCCTTAAGAAATCAGGCTTCGATGTTGTCGCCCTGGGACGCAATCGCGATGCTTTGTCCGAATTGGCAGGCTCGAATGTAGAAGCCATTTCGGCGGACGTTAGGAACGAAGAGCAACTCGCGAAGTCTTTCAAGTCGCTCGATGCCGTGTGTCATTTGGCGGCTCTCGCTTCGCCCTGGGGTAGATGGCGCGACTTCTACGACATCAACGTTGGTGGCAGCCTGAACGTGCTGCGCGCATGCCAGGCCAACCAGGTCCACAGGCTGGTGTTTGTGTCTTCGCCGAGCGTCCTTTTCGATGGTTCCGACCTGGTCGAGGCTACTGAGGATCATCCTTATCCCGATCACTACATTTCGAGTTATTGCGCGTCCAAGAAGCTGGCTGAAGAAGCTCTGCGCGCGGAAGCCGGCGAAGTTGAGCTCACGATCCTCCGTCCGAAGGCTATATTCGGTCCAGGCGACAAGTCGCTTTTGCCGCGCGTGCTCGAGGCCGCCAGGAGAAAGCGCCTTCGGAGAATCGGTGACGGCTACAACGAGATCGATTTGACCTTCGTGGACAACGTTTCCGATTCGATCGTACTAGCGCTCGTTAAACCTGAGGTCGCTGGAAAGACCTATCACATCACAAACGATGAACACGTGCGCATCTGGCCGTTTATCGAGGCGATCCTGGTGAGGTTTGGCTTGTCGGTGCGCGGCAGCATCGCTTTCAATACGGCCTTTCGGCTCGCAGCGATGATGGAGACCTGCTATCGGCCGTTTCGCATATACGAGCCACCTGTTACGCGACTCACTGTGGCGCTTCTCGGGCGAACTCAAACATTCGACATTTCAAGGGCACGGAAAGAGTTGGGTTATGCGCCCAAGGTTAGTATCAGCGAAGGGCTGGCGCGCACAATGGAAAGCCTGCTCGAACGAGTCTAGTTCTCTAGGTCGCTCCCACGGACTCTCCCACCTAAAATCTGTAGGTTGCGCATCCGACCTGTACGCCGGGCCCCACTGATAATGTCAGTGCGAGATCACCGGCCTTGGTAAGTCTGTTCTGTTCCAGATAATGCAGCGCATACGAAAAAGAAGATGTGTAGAGGTCTGCATTCTCGCTTCCTACATCGACGAGGTTCTCCGATCCTACATTCAGCAGCTTGCTGAGTCTCCGTGAGAAATCGTTTCCTAGCTGTGGACCCAAGATGAATGAAACCTTGGAAAGATCGAATCGTTCCCGGGCTTGAAACTCAGGCAGAGTCTCACTTATGGCTTGGAGGTAGGCTTCTGATATATCTCCGTTGGACTCATAGTGGAACTCATTGCGCCCTGGCTGCACCCAGAGTCGCGAAGTGAAGTAGTGTTGGTATCTGAGAAAATTGCGGAACATGAAAGACTCAAAGCCGGGTCCTTCGGAGCTCGATCGATCAAGAAGCGCCGCACTGGCCGTCTCGGCGATCCCGCGCAGCTTTGCCGAGTCGTCCTTCAAATCGCCTTCGCTCTCCGAGGCTACGATAAGGGCAGTCTCCGCCTTACCCGACGATATCATCTGTGCCGCTACGCTACACGCACTGAGAAATCCAGTGGCTCCATTGAATACATCAAACGCGAACATCGATTTTCTCTTCGCCGCTGCGGTGTCGTGAGTAATTCCCGCTTCCCGTGCCAACATCGCGGCGATCGCAGGTTCAAACACGAAGCCCGCTCGATATACTCCACAGAAGATCACAATGTCTACGTCATCCCTCCGATATACCGAACGCGAAAAGCAGTGATCGATCGCCTCTGTAGCCGACTCGATTCCGGTAGCGCCGCGGCCGGCATAATCACCAGATACGCCGAAGCTCTCCACCCTAACCTTTGGTCGCACGCCGGCGCCGTGCGGATGCTTTACCAATCCATTGTGCTCAAGCGTCATATGTATCTCGACTTCCGCGCAGACGATCAGGAAGGTCGTCAAGAACGTACAGCGCAGTTCCAATAGTCAGCCCTGAGGCTGCAACACTGAATACAACTCTGTCGCCGGAGTTAATACGGCCCGCAAAGATCTGATCCGCCAGCGCCACGAAGTGGCTGGTGGACGCCGTGTTACCGCGCGCGCTTAAATTGTCGACAACAGATCCGCGTTTGGAGAAATCGATTCCGAAATGCTCCTCGATTTCACGCCTCACCTTACCGATAGTTTTTCGCGATGTTTGATGGACGATGAAATGGTCGACTTCGGCGGCGGACCAACCGTTGCGATTCATCATCTCCTCGCCATGGACCAATGCTTCGCGGAGGGTCACGGCGGCCATCTTGGTGGCATCCGTTATCATGATGATGCCGCCATGATTTTGCGAGGTTGGATGCGCAACGCATAGATCGCTATGAGCGCTCAACGTGTAGAGTTCGAGATCAAGAAATCCAACCTTGTCGTCGGGAGATCTCTCCAGAATGATTGCGGCCCCAGCGTCGCCCAAGGTAAGACTCGCAAGTCGTTGATCGGTGATTCCTGAAATTTCCTTCTGTGCGGTTTGAGCAATATGGGAGATATATTCGCCACTGACCACAAGCGCATTGCGTACGGCGCCATTTGCCAGGAAGGAGCGTGCGACAGAGATTCCGGTGAA
>JASHQJ010000140.1 GCA_030037595.1 Candidatus Binataceae bacterium | reverse complement strand
GCATTGAGCATCGGGTTAACACCATCGCCGTTATTCGCCGAGCCGGTCTTGCTGAAGCCGCAGGAACTGTCGTCGCTGATGTTATAGCCGTCGTCATTTATCGGCCCTATACTGAAGCAATTTTGTCCTGTATTCCCGGCCAAGATGGTTCCCTTGAAACTAGCGGTGCCCTCCACACCAATGCCGCCGCCGTTGCCGCCGCTCGCGCTGTTACCGGAGAAGGTGGAGTTGGTCACGTTCAACGTAGTATCCGGGCCGGCGGAAATGGCGCCGCCGCCGTTCGGGGCGCTGTTGCCGGAAAAGGTGGAATTGGTCACATTCAACGTACCGTCGCCTACTGCAATCCCGCCGCCCCGGGATAAACTCGCTCCGGTGGTGTTGCCCAAGAACGTGCAGTCGGTCACGTTCACCACCGTAGCTTCCTCAATATCAACACCACCTCCACTTGTCTCTCCGGCGTTACCGTGAGCGATGGTCAGGTTGTTGAGATTCACGGTGCGATTTGTCGTAGGAGTTCCAACCACCAACACTTGGTATATATTGTTGCCATCGATGGTGATGGCGGTCGCGGGCGTACTCCCGCCCTGAATGGTCATACTGCTGGTGATTGTCGGCAGCGGACCTGACGTTAGTGTGATGGTGAAGGGCCCGGTTCCAGGGCTGATGTTGAAGTTGATGGTGTCGCCCGTGTCCAGGTTCGCCGTGTTGATCGCCGCTCGCAGCGAGCCGGTGCCACTGTCCGCCGTCGTAGTGACGGTGAGGGTTTGGGTCGTCGCCTGTGCTGTCCCAGCCGCGAGCATCGCCAATATCCCGACCAGCGCGGCCGCGAAGATACTCCTGCTGGTCATTTTTCCCCGGATTCCTCGGCTCATGGCATCCCCCGAATGTTCTGCCAGTCGTTGACTGGACGTTAGCAGCGTGCGCCTGCTACTAGCGCCGAGCGCGGTGCATAAGGTCGGCGTTTACCCCGAGACTGCGCCCAACAAAACTTAATGGCAAGACAGCGATCACAGGTGGTAGACGGTCGTTAGAGGTTAGTTTCTTCTAGGCACGCCAAGAGCGCTTGACGCCTCAAATGAGAGGGTTAACGAGAGCGCGCCAGTTGTTATTGCCGTTTCCGAATTTCCACATCGAAATCTTCGTAGCAATGGTCACAGAGCAGCATCGATCGCTCGGAACGCTGAGGAAACTGCATTCACGACTCAACCGCCCCAGCGACTCGCTTGCATGCGAGGCGCACAATTCAGCCGTTGCTGTAAACTTCGATCCAGCGCCCGCGACCGTTCAGCTTCACCGCTGCGAATATGTCTCGCCATGTCGCGCGTCTCGCTGCCGTCTTCGAGCCACTGTCATTGCGCGAAAGCTCGACGCGGCAGGGCGATTCATTCGGCAGATCGAACTCTGCGACCGCCATGCCAAAATCATCGCCGCGAGAGAGCGAAAGCACGGTCTTCAGATTGACGATCGGCGGCGGGGGGGTGGTGTTGAAGCCACGATGTGCGCAAAATCTCCAAGCAAACCAACAGTCGAAGCGGTAAGTACCCGCACCCGCGCGAGTGACTCCAGGTTGACTTCGCGGGTGATCGCTATGCTACGGCAAAAAGACTCCACTCACCGGGGACGCCCTTAAGTTGATGTTCGCCGCGCCCCACGAATTGGATGCCCGCGCCGGCAACCAGATCTTTGACCGTGCTTGAAACGATTACCTCGCTGGGCTCTGCGACTGAGGTCACCCGCGCGCCGATATGCACGGCAATCCCAACCACATCGTCGCCTTGGAACTGACATTCGCCGGTGTGAATGCCGGTTCGTACCTGAAGCCCCAGGGAACGGACCCGATCCCGGATTGAACAGGCGCAGCGGATTGCGCGCGCAGGACCGTCGAAGGTGGCTAGCAGACCATCTCCAGCGGTGTTCGCTTCATGGCCGCGAAACGCCGCGAGCTCCTTGCGCACCAGCGAGAACCATTCGTCGCGCTCTGCACGCCAGCGCGAATCGCCGATTTCCGCCGCGCGCTGAGTCGAACCCACGATGTCGGTGAACATTATCGTAGCCAGGACCCGGTCCGGTTCGTGAACCGGCCGTTCTCCGGTGATGAACTCTTGAATCTGGTCTGCGACAAAGTCCTGGCTGTCTGAATCGACGATTGAATGGTCGGTGCCAGGCATCCCAATGAACCGCGCGCCGCAAATATTATCCGCGAGATAGCGACCGCAGGCCGACGGCACCAGCGAGTCGCCAACTCGATGCATCACCAGTGTCGGCGCCTGAATAACCGGCAAAACTTGTCGCGTGTCTATGTCGTAGTTGATTCGCATTAATTCGCCGATCGAACCTGGACTTGCGGTGGCGCGTTCCCATCGACCGGTCGACTCGCGGATGGCTGTGTCCTTCCACACGCTCGGAGCATTGAGTTCGAGCAGTATGCCCTCGCCCCAATGGGTCTCCCAGCTGACGACATAACTCTCCCAGAGTTCGCGTGAAATCGACCAGGGCGGATCCTTCAATGACGCGAAGGTTGCGTACAAAACGAGAGCCGAAACGCGATTGGGGTAGGTTGCGGAAAAAAGCAGAGCTGCGGGACCGCCCTCCGACCAGCCATAGATCGTCGCGCGTTCACAGCCTACTGCGTCCATCACCGCGCGGATA
>JASHQJ010000139.1 GCA_030037595.1 Candidatus Binataceae bacterium | reverse complement strand
GTGGACTATTCGGTGAAAAGCTAGTCAACGTGCTACAACTCAATTTCGCCTTGAGGAGCCGCTACGGCCAGCCGCAGTAAGCTAGAGAGGCAAAATATAATAGAGCGGAGAACCGCTGGACGTAGCGGTGTTCGTTCCATGGAAGGTACTTCCACTAACAGCGAGAACCGCACGAGCTGTGCGATTCTTGAGTACCTAAATCTTCCTGCGATCCTTCTCGATAGCAACGATATTGTCGCCGATGCGAACGATTTAGCCCTCCTCCTATTTGAAACCAGCCGTAATGAGTTTGTCGGCACCTCGATTTTCGCAGACGATGACAAAAGTCATCGTTACAAACAAATCTGTGAGGCGATCAAGCGTGGGCGCGGCTACCAGCCAGGTAAACAACAGACCGAGGTTAGTTCACGTGCTCATGGTCGCGAACCAACTTACCTCCTAAAACTTGCTCAGATTCGGATCGATCACGACACGCTGGGCACCCTGGTTAGCCTTTATGACGTGAGCGATCAGCATGCACAGCAGCGCGCACACAGCAATTTGATCGCGACTCTCTCGAATGAACTGAGGCTACCACTTACCTCGCTTTCGCTCGGGATTGAATTACTCCAACGAGATTCCCGCGATAAGTCGAAGAATCGCGTAGCAACCGCAGTAATGGAGGATTTGGGCCGAATCCGAAAACTGTCCGATGATCTGCTCAACAAGGCTCGGAACGGTCTGCTTTCGATCACGGTAAGAAACGTTACATTCGGCTTCTCCGACCTTGTGAACTCAATTTCGAAACGATTCGTCTTCGATGCCCGGCAAAAGAGAGTTGAGCTCGATGTCCAAGTTGAGGCTGCGATCGAATTGTATGGCGATCCTGTCAAGCTGGCTTGGGTCATCTCAAGTCTCATCGACAATGCTTTACGAAATACGCCTCGAGGTGGGTCAATCCTGATATCATCGGAAGTCTCAGGCGAATCGGTGCGCCTGTCCGTCTCCGATAGGGGGAAAGCCATTCCTCGGAGCATCGTGGAATTTGCGCTTGAAGAGAATACTCAGCAATTGACGGGCAACTTCAACTGCGGACACCGGGCTCTCGATCTCGCGATCGCGAACGAAATCATCGACGCTCACCATGGGCGAATTTTTGTGGAGACCTCGCCCCGCAGTACTATGTTTATTGTCGACCTGCCCTACGTTCGTCGGGTTTGAACTTTAACCCCTCGTCCTCGATCAGTGGAAAGTCGGTCGTAAGCGACTCGGCTATTTCTTTCCGATTTGGTGCGCGCTGGTGAAAAGAAGGGAAGCTGGACGCCCGGGCGGCCGGCTCCCCCCATATCGCGGCCAGATTGGTCAATTTGACCCTATGTGGGCGATTTGGCCAACAGAGTTGCTCTTCCGGTTTTCCTGGAGTTCCGGATGAAGTAGAAGGCTCCGTAAATGCCCCACGCGCCTGCAATCCCAACCGCCATCAGCGGTTCCTTGACGCTGCCCAAGCCCTCGATCGGACCGATGATATAGAAGGCCATGCAGAGGAGATTCGCGGTCGCGCCAAACATCGGAATTGCCATGTGACGTATGCCGTGAAACTCGTGATGCTCCTGATACGCGATCATGCACAGCACGTTAGTCAGACCGTAGGTTATAAAGATTCCAAAGTTAGATATGAGCGTGACCAACGCAAGTCCGTTTGGCAAGCTGGCGAGATATGCGTTCGAGCTCATTCCGGCGGCGTACCAGAAATTATGCGGCAGGCTGGCGATAGTCTTGTCGTCCGGAGCCGAACCACCAGCGAAGAAATAGAGGGCAGCGTATGCCCCGAACAGCGCCGAGATAAATGCGAGAGTCCAGATGGTACGATGCGGCGTGAGTCTTTCGCCATGCAGGATTCCGAAGTGCTCCGGCACTTCTTTATCGCGTCCCATCGCATAGGTAACTCGCGCGCCAGTATTCATGCACGCCAAAGTAGTGCCGATCAGCGCGAGAAATACCGTGATAGCTTCAAGGATCATGAAGGCTTGGCCGTGCCCGCCCAGCAGCGCATTTCCTATAATGGTCATCATGTCCCCGATGGGCGCCGCTGAACCTTTTGCATCATTAAGACTGTAGGCGCTGTTCAAGAAATAGTTCGCAGCGAAATACTCGATCATATAACAAAACAGACCCTGAATAAGGAGTGAGAGCAGCACGCCGCGCCCAATATCTCTCTTAGGATTTCTGGATTCCTCACCTAATGAGGTAATCGACTCAAATCCGCAAAGTAGGAAGATCGCGATGGTTGCCTGAAGCATCACGCTGCTGAAGCCATGCGGCGCAACGACGGACCATGCACTGGTATGGGACGGAGCATCGCCGCTGAATGCGTAGTGCAAGACCTTTTTGGTCCCGTCCAGCGCGAGACCAGTCGAACCCTCAGGATGGCCGAGACGATACGCGATCGCTAAGGCCGCAAAGAACAGCAGTGCCGTGATCTGGATCGCGTTGATCGAGAAGTTCACAAACGTCGATTGTCTGACGCCGCTATACGCGATGTATGAGATCCCGAAGGCTGCAATGATTGCAACCAGCGCCATGAATACGGGACCCGGCGTGCCGGCGTTGATGGTATTGGGAGCAAAGTTCCCCACAATATAGCCGATCATGATACCGATCGTTGCGGCCATTGCGCCCGGATAGACCCAATAGTATAGATGCGATCCCCACCCAAGCACGAACTTGGCGATGCGGGCGAAGCGGTAGTTCGTCGAATGGTTCAGGAATGCCTGCTCCGCGAATAGGTAGGAGCTGCCGGCACCCGGGTAAAGCTTGTTGAGTTCTGCATATGATACTGCGGTGGCGAAGGCCAGCGCCAAGGCCGCCAAAATCCCCGCCCACATGCTCATTCCCGATGGATACGCGTAGCCAGCTTGAACCACGAAAGTGATCCATAGGAATGCCCCCGGAGCGATCAAAGCCATGGCGTTGACGGTGACCCCGGTTAGCCCGAGTGTTGGCTGCATCTTTGGTTCCTGGGCTGCTTCCATATTATCATTATCTCCTCGCGGCCTGAGCATTGATTTGCTCGCCGCTAGTCAAAATGTCCTTGCGCGCTCTCGACGGTCGCCCGCCAGTTTGGCGTTGAGAATCGTCAGTGTGGTCCGGCCTTGCCGCGGTGCCACGTGTCAGCGGATGGTTCCCCTAGAGTGTGCCCGGCTCTCTGACCTAGCTGCTCGAGGCACTCGGCGCTTGTTTCACAGGCTTCACTCTGTGAGCGGAACGAATGTAGTGGCTCGAAGTGTGAACCCACCAAGTTGTATTCCAGGCCCAGAAGCTTCAGTCTCATCGCCGCAGAGGATGGGTGCCAGGTTTCGAACTCGCGTCGAAAAATCGAACCTCTCATCAAGACTTCACGTTTTCGTGGGTCCGTATCGAGCACTGTAAGATCGATAACGTCCACCTCGGGCAATCCCGTAAATAGCCGCTCTAGGGCAAGTTCAGTATCGCTGAAAGTTTGATTCACCAACCGAGGCGCCTGCCTTTCTGGCGGGAGATCGCTGTCCCATGGATGCACAGACCTAGCCCGCCAGCTAATCAGGAGCCGAAACGAAAGCCCGTCGATGCACAAGCCGTCGCGTCTAACCTGATTGAGATTGAGCGCGAGCGCCCTCTCAATTTCGTGATGCAGCCGCCGCGCCCGCAACCCGGCGCTCAGCCTCGCTAAGAATCGCCTCATTCTGGCCGCCTCCCTGAGAGAGTTTCTCTCTTGCGTCAGGGACGGATCGTTGCTTGGCCGACATGGAGGCGCCGCAGCAATCAACGTGCCTTAACATCATTGAATTCGACCATTTAAAATTGAAATGCACAATGCAATCTGAAGTCCGAGAAGGCTTGGACTAATTTAATTGAACGAGACGTTTTTGGAGAAAACCGATTGCACTTTTGTCCTTCTACGAATCACTTATTTCATATTGCAGCGGAGAATGTGGATTCGCCCGATGTGCCGAGGTGAAGGTCTTATGCACGCTTGTAAGGCATGTGCTTGCCACTTTCGTGTGCAGTATGCCTGCACAACGCGCGGTGCAGAGTCAAAAAACCCTCGATGATCACGCGTTGGAAGTGCTCCCCCTGGGGCTGTCTCGGCATGTGCTGCGGGGATTTCCGTTTCGATCATCGTGACTAGTTTCCCAAGAACCCTGACGGCGATATTGCGCCGTGGGTCCCTCGATGAGGTTGGCCTAGCAAGAGCCGACGAGGCTGACACTGCGGGACATCGAAATAAATTTTTTCTCTTTGTCGCCTCTAGACTTTGATCGCGCAACGTTTAATTTTCAAACGTTTGACAAAGACTGACATCAACAAAATGGTCATTGACCAAGCTACCTCGCTCGCGGCGGGTCGGCCGAGCTTGGCGACAGGTGCTCCTCGGAAGGCATGGAGACGCCTGCTCGAATATCTGAACCGCGAGCACAGCCAGAGATTTGCCGACCTGCTCAAGCAGACTGCCAAAAACCCTGCGCAGCGAATCAAGCTTCTTGACCATGTGATGCAGACCGCTGAAAGTAAGGCGCGACGTGTCGGACGCAGTCTCTCCGATGCGGATTTCAATCCGACGAACCTTTTGTCTGATGACGAGTTCGCGCGTCTTTTGGCGACGCGTCATAATTCTGTGAAGGATGCTGAACCGACAGCGGAGGGTGGAAAATTCTCAGGCAAATCGAAGTCAAGGAATAGCACTTCGAATAAATAGGTGCTGACCTCACCCCCTCACGAATGCGCTGGCAGCAGCAGAAGCCACAACAGCAGCGGGTGATAGAGCGCCGGGGCATCGCGACCCCTTGCTTGCCTTCCTTTCCGAAGGGTCCTGTGATCACGTGGGTGGCCAAAGTCCACCGCCCTTCTTGGAAAAAGAGAAAGTTTCGCCAAAATGAGCAAGTTCGCTCAGATGGTGCCGATCTCTGATGGACCTTCAGCGCGCAATTGGCCGTCCACGCGCTAAGAACGACCCTTTCGCAGATGAATTCAGACAGACGGGACTCGCTGGCGGAGCGCAGTCTATTCGAACTCTCAGGCAACGTTGTGGTCCAGGGCTTCGATGGACCTGAGCATCGAGAGTTTTACACTACCTAGCCGACCGATCGAGGGCGCTCTTTTTCTTCCTCCAACGGGGACTGGATGTGTGCTCGGAATCGAGCAATGTGATGGATGGTGCCTGGCAGGAAGCTTCGATCATCTGCCCGCGAGATGTATGCTCCGTCGAGCACTGTTTGGTTACACCGTAATCTTTGTCCCGTCGAATTTCGTGAAGGTGAATCCCGGATAGTTCTCGTTGTAGAGGTGCCCCTGGTCGGTTAGCAGGCTTATCGCCACCCTCTCGCCTAGCAGCATTCCCTGCACGATATCCTGACGCCAGTGGATCCCCGAGTCGACGCGTCCGAAACCGACGTTGGACGCCAGCTTGTTGAGTTCGCCGCCGACTGTAATCTGGCCGGCGTCAGCGCCCGTGTAGGGCATCACGCCCAGGCCGTCTGCGGTGGGTACCAGAGGATGGGGAATCACGAAGGTCTCATCGAAGAACCACTTGAGTATCGTCACAGC
>JASHQJ010000138.1 GCA_030037595.1 Candidatus Binataceae bacterium | reverse complement strand
TTGCTCCACGCGCCGCCGGTTGAGGCCTCGTGGCTGGAGCTGCTTCATCGAAGCATCATCCTAGCATGCGCTTCGATACGAAACGTCACTCGTGAGGTGACCAGGATCTCCTACTCGGGAGGCTCGATCACGAGCGTAAAGCCGCCAGCGTCATGAAAATCCGGTTTCTCGCGCGGATGGCGAAGCGCCCAGTAGCTGAAGCCATCGCGCGCTTCGATGACCGCATTGATCCCAAGGCGAAGCGGCGAAGTCACATGCGTTGCAGACAGACGATGGAGCCGCACAAGTGCGCTCAGCTCTAGCCCGCCCGCGTTTGAGCGCATCGCGATTTCCGGGCGAATCGATTCGTCGCTCAGCGGCGTCCCGTCGCGATAGCCGCGCATCGCATAGACGGTCCATTCTGCCGACGGAGCGAAGTTGAACTCGTGGTAGCCGGAGCGGCCTTCGAGCGCGACAAACACCTCGAAACATGTATGCCGCCAAAGTTCGAGGCCGATTCGCGGCGCGCTCGGAAGAGGAATTCGGATTTGCGCGAGGTCTCCCTCGAGCCGGTAGGCCAAACGAAGTTCGGCGTTATTAGGCCGCCGCGCGAGCACGCGGATCGAGCGCACCGCATCCGAGCGTGCCGAAGGATGACGTGCGAGCGCGATCCAGTTCTCACTCATGTTGGATTCGCGGTCCGCGCGCTTAAACCGTGGCGGCTACAGCATGCGCGGCGGCTTCATATCGGTGCCGAGCGCGGCCTTGAACGACTTCGCGAGCTTCTCCACCGTCCATGGCCCGTCGCCCATCAGTACGCGCTCCGGCACGATATGCGAATAGCGGGTCACGCGGTAGCCCATCGCGCCGATTGCCTGGCCGTTGACGTATTGCGCTTCGTCGCTC
The DNA here is from genome assembly GCA_030037595.1 of Candidatus Binataceae bacterium. Lineage (GTDB taxonomy): Bacteria > Desulfobacterota > Binatia > Binatales > Binataceae > JASHPB01. The sequence continues at coordinate 5,119 of JASHQJ010000138.1, read as the reverse complement.
GCGAGGAAAACTACGACCGGCGCCACGTTGGCGGGATCGAGAATCGAATTCGCCGCCTGGTCGCTCGGCCGGAAACTCCCGCCTGGCGCCCGGGTTTCCGGAATCGAATCGGTCATGCGCGTCGATGCGCCGGGCATGATCGCGTTGACCGTGATGTTGTACTTGGCGAGCGCGACGGCGCTGCTGTAGGTCAGTCCGAGGATACCGGCCTTCGCGGCGGCATAGTTGGGCTGACCGGGAGCACCAAGTGCGGCCCCCGACGAGAAGTTGATAATCCTGCCCGCCTTGCGCTCGCGCATGTGCGCTGACGCGGGGCGAATCGTGCAGTAGTGGCCCTTCAGGTGGACGCGAATCACCTCGTCCCACTCTTCCTCGCTCATGTTGAAGATCATGCGGTCGCGAAGGATTCCCGCGACGTTGACGAGGATGTCGAGTTGGCCGAACTCGCGAATCGCGTGATCGACGACACTCTGACCACCCACGACCGTCGCGATATCCGAGCCATCGGCAACCGCGGTGCCGCCGCTCGTTTTGATCTCAGCGGCGACTTCGTTCGCCGGCGTCGAGGGTTCCTTCTTGCCATCGACCGTCACGCCCAGGTCGTTGACCACAACCGCCGCTCCGTGCGCCGCCATCGCCTTCGCCACGGCACGGCCGATACCACGCCCAGCGCCGGTTACTACCGCTACTTTGCCGTCGAGGATTGCCATTTTCCGACTCCTATCGCGGATCCAGGTCAAATGGTTTTGAGAGTTGTCCGCCGTGATTCCCCTACTAGCGCAAAGCGGATCAAAACGCACATCCGTTGCTGCCCGGTCGGGCGTGCGCGTGACGCGCATCCTCGTGGTGAATTCTCAACGTTTGAGCAGTACAGACCTGCCTAGAATCAGAATTAGGAGCTATACGGTAGCATTTCGCTCTCGGTCAAAAATCAGTGCCATAGAACTCGATTCGGGAGGTGATCCTTATGCGAAAACCCACCTGCTTGCCATGCTCGATGCTGCGCTCTTGATCATGGGCGGCGTGCGTGACAGTTAAGCGCAGCCGATCTTTTCCCAGTACGCGGTGAAATTTGTTTGTGGCACACAAAACCCCAATCCAAACTTACCGCTCCGGCTGAGCCGCCGGTTAAACCGGGCAGCTACGCTACCGTGATTGATGTCGAATCATTCGGCAGCGACGAGGCTGGCCAGGCCGTGAACGTGCTCGGTGCCCTGTCGAGCGGCCTCAGTTTTGGTTCCCCGGCGCTTAGCTTGTTCGGGGGACATGAAACCGCCATCGATTGCGGCGCCATTACTTCAGCTGTGACATAAGGAGGTGCCCCGGCGGCGAAATTCATAACCGGCTTCGTGGACCTTCAGAGCAGCGGCTCGCCACTCGCCGTGACTGCCGTCTATACGTCGCAAGGGTGCGACTTCCTGGCCAATACGATCGCAGCGCTGCCGCCGAGTTGCTCTGGAGCCCGTATCGACATCCGTCGTGCAGCAGCAGCCGGTGTGGACCAACCCGATTACGAACTACGGCGGCTGATAAAGAGCCTGAGAATCGAGTCCAGACGGGAGCGGGAAAAATCTCGTCGCGGCCTTGTCGCCGCTTTTGATTGCGCCGGCGGAGGTCAATCCTCCGCCGCGCAGGCTTTGTAAGCGGCAAGACGATTCGTAGATAAGTTTTCAATCCGGCAACGACGCGATTCCTGACCACCCAGCCCTTCGCGTACGTTGCGCAAATCGATGCGGTCGGAGCAGAATCGCGGCAGAGGTGATCGCGATGGATTACCAGCGAATCTCAGCCGACTGCCATATCGATTTGATCTGGCTGCCGCCCGACCTGTTCACTTCGCAGGCCTCCGCGAAGCTCAAGGAGCGCATGCCCTACGTGATCGACACGAGCAAGGGCAAGATGTGGGTGGCGAAGAACGGCGCGCGTTTCGGCCTGATGAATGGGATGGGCTCGGCGGGCCGCGAGTACGTTCCCGGGCAAATCCATCGCTCGGATCGGATGGCATCGACGGGGCTCTACGACGACGGAAAGAAAGGTATCCGGCGTCTCACTGATCCGGAGCTGCGCCTCAAGGACCAGGAGCGCGACGGCGTTCAGGGCGAAGTCCTCTACGGCATCCTCGGCGCGAGCATGAGGCTCAATGACAATGAAGCGGCGATTGAGATGCTCACGATCTACAACGAGTGGCTCGCGGACTTTTGCCGCACGCATCCGGATCGCTACGCGGGGCTAGCGTCGATTCCTGGTCACGATATCGGCGCCGCGGTGGCCGAGGTCAAACGCGTCGCGCACAAGGGAGTGCTGCGCGGAATCGATATCGCGAATCGGCCCGACCTGCAGCCATTCTGGGATTCGATGTGGGAGCCGCTATGGGCGATCGCAGAGGAAACGCATCTGCCGGTGCATCTGCATACGATCGGCGGCTCGCTGCCCGACTTGAGCAAGCTGCCGCGCAAGACCGGACGCGCGGCGTTCGCCACGATGATCAGCAGCTTCCAGATGTACATGGCGGTGCCGCTGATGGCGATTATCTTCGGCGGCGTGCTTGAGCATCATCCGGGCTTCAGGATGGTAATCGGCGAGAGCGGCATCGGATGGCTGCCATACGTGCTCGACCACATGGACCTCGAGTGGGAGGACCAGTTCGCGGACCTCGATCTCAAGATGAAGCCGAGCGATTACTGGCGCCGCCAATGCTACGCGACGTACCAGACCGACCGCATCGGCATCAAAATGCTCGACGAGATCGGCGAGGACAACATCATGTGGGGCTCGGACTTCCCGCATCCGGACGGCATCTGGCCCGACTCTGAGGAGTACATCCAGCGCGAGCTGGGGCATCTGCCGGCGGCGACGCGCCACAAGATCGTGTGCGCGAATGCAGGCAAGTTGTACGGCTTCCTGACCGCGTGACGAGATGTGATCGACAGGAGATGTCACGCTGGCGCTCTTTTTCGCGCCAAACTCGCGCTCATCCCGCTTCCTATGGCTGCTCGAAGAGTCGCAAGCGCCCTACACTCTGAAGTTAGTTAGTCACGATAAGACGGGCGCATGGCACCGGCGCGATCGATGCGGCTAATCCGCATCCCCACGGAAAGGTGCCGGCTATAATTCAATACGGAACGACGATTTTCGAATCGCCGGCGATGGCGCTCTACCTGACCGATACCTTTCCGAAGAATGGGATCGGACCTCGGATCGCAGAGCCGGGCCGCGGCGCGTATCTCTCGTGGCTGGCGTACTACGGTGACGTACTGGCGCCTGCCTTCATTTCAAAATTCCTGAATACTCCGGTGCCACGCGGTACGGCAGACTGGGTTCCGCTCGAGGAAGTAATGGAATTCATCATGCGAACCCTTTCCGCGGGTCCCTATCTTCTCAGCGACAAGTTCTCCGCGCCGACGGGTTGTATGGCAGATACCTTCGCCTGGTTCAGTAGACTCTGTTGCCCAAGTCACCGGTAATCGATGGCTATGTGAAGCGTTGCACCGAGCGCCCGGCTTACGCACGTGCGATGGCAAAGGACGACGGTTGACTTACATCGGATCGCGGAACGACTTAAGGAGGGCAGCGCACTTCTTTGCGGTCATCCCGAGTGAGCGTTGCGCGACGAGGGATCTTGTAGGCTCCCAAGGGGCCGCTACCAGTTAGCCGCGCGGAGCGCCTTCCTCACGTGCTCGGCCGTCGGCTGCTCAACGTCGGCGCAGAACCCCAAGTGCGCTGATGGAACGGTTGGATAGGACCCCTCGACTTCGCTCGCGGACTCGCTACGCTCGGGATGACGCCTTTGCCGATTTCAGTGCAGACTCTCGGGATTGCTTTGCGGGGCGCGATACGAACGAATGGCAAGAAGATTAGTAGATAACTTTCTGCTCCATCAGTGACGCGATCTCCGCATCGGAGAGCCCGAGCAGACCGCCGAAGACTTCGCGATTGTGCTGGCCCAGATCGGGCGGCATCGAGTAGTTGAGCTCCGGAACGTTGCTCAACTTTACCGGCATGTTGGGCAGGATACGCTCGCCCACCTCGCGATGATTGATCTTGCGGAAGAAGCCCCATTCCCAAAGATGGGGATCGTCGTGGATCTCGACGCTGTCGAGCACGGGACCGGCCGCGACGCCCGCGCCCTGAAGCTTCTTCGCGAGTGCGATATGCTCGTAGCCGCGCGTCCATCGCGCTAGGTGCGCATCGAGTTCAGCTGAATTGTGCCAGCGGGAATACTGGTCTGCGAACTTCGGCTCGCGCGTGCACGGAGGATTGCCCATCGCGCCGCATAGAGCATTCCACTCCTCGTCAGAGGCGACGGCGATCGCGATCCACTTGTCGTCGCCGGCGCATGGATAGGTGTTATGCGGCGCCATCTTGTCGTCGCGATTCCCGCGCGGTCCTCGGTTGCGATGATTCATCGCGTAGTCCATGTACCACTCGTGCATCTGGCCGATAACGGTCTCGCCCATGCTCGCGTCGATCCACTGGCCTTCACCAGTGCGCGCTCGATGCCGCAGCGCCGCGAGAACATGGAACGTAACGGCGTTGGCGATCGCGTAGTCGGGCCACGTTCCTCCGGTCTGGCGCGGCGGTCCGCCGGGATAGCCCTGTGCGTCGAACATCCCGACGAAGCAGCACGCCATCGGACCCCATCCCACCCACGACGCCGGCTCGAGTCCGCTTTTGCCGAGGAGCGAAACGGAGACCATCACGATGTCGGGCTTCACCGCGCGGACGCGATCGTAGGTGATGCCGAGCTTCTTCGCAGCGGGCATCGGGAAGCATTCGATTACGAGGTCGCTCTTCCTGATGATGTCGTCGGCGAGCGCCCTGCCCCGCTCGCTCGCGAGGTTGAGCGTGATCGCTTTCTTGCCGTAGTTGAGCGCGTGGTAGTGGCCGTTGCGATTCGGTCCTTGAATGTGGTCGGCCATGCCGGACGGATTGATGCGGCCAATATCGACGTAGACCTGCGATTCGATCTTGATCACCTCGGCGCCCATCGTCGCAAGCCACTGCGCGATCGCCGGACCATTGATGATCCAACTGAAGTCGGCGACCCTGATTCCTTCGAGTGGAAGTCGGCCCATCATCATCCCCTTCAGATCACGCCCGCGGCGCGCATCGCCTGTTG
>JASHQJ010000137.1 GCA_030037595.1 Candidatus Binataceae bacterium | reverse complement strand
TTGCCCGAAGGGAAACTTGTTAGTGGTTACTTCTTTTTGGTCTTCTTCGCCGGCTTCTTCTTTGCAGGCATGGCCTTCTTACGCATCGGTTTGGATTTTCTGGCCCGCTTTGTGGCCTTTCTTTTAACTGGCATAGGTCCTCCTCTCGGGTGGGATGCTGCTGGAAAAGCACCCTTTCTAATGGGCGGAAGCCATTTCTCCCGCCGTTCGCCCGCGATTATAGAAACCTGTTATTCGAAACGCAAGAGGTCCGAGCGAAAATTTAGAAAGAAATTTTAAAGCCGGAAGAACCCTGCCAGAGCCGAGAGTTTAATGTCTTTAGAATACCGTTCATGGATTAGCGCTCTTGAATTGCGAAGGCCGGATGCTTTACGATCCCGGCGATGACGCGGCTCGGATTTCATCTCAGACGGCAATGGCCCAGCGTCATCCTCGCAGGCGTACTTCTAATACTGGTGGTTAACGCGGTATGGGGGCCGCTCAGCCCGCGCGACCTCTTGATACTTAGGCGGGAGCGAGTGAATTTGACGGCCCAGCACCAGGCCCTGCTCGATCGCAACGCTTCGCTCAGAACGAACATTCAGAACCTTCGTTCAAACGATCGATACCTTCAACACCTGATCCGGCGCGAGCTCGGCTACACCGGACCCGGCGAGCTGGTTTACAAGTTCACCGACGAGCAGCCGCAGCAGCAGCGTTAGAAGATCGCCTTCCCGAGCAGCCCGTAGTCGCGGGCGCATCGTTCAAGATCCTCGCGAAAGTCCGGATGCGCGATCGAGATCAGCGCGCGCGCACGCTCCGGGATCGATTTGCCCTTCAGATTGACGAGACCGTACTCGGTGACCACGTACATGATGTCGGTGCGCGGCGTGGTCACAATATTCGATTCATCGATACGCGCGACGATCCGACTTGCGCGTTTGCCGTGACGCTCGTAGGTCGAGGCGAGGCACATGAATGACTTGCCGCCGCGCGAGGCGTAAGCGCCGCGCACGAATTGCAACTGGCCACCGGTGCCGCTGATCTGCCTGATGCCGGCGGATTCCGAGCAGGCTTGTCCGCTCAGATCGATTTGCGCGGCGTTGCAGATCGAGATCACATTGTCGTTCTGCATGATGTTTTGCGGCAGGTTCGTGTAGTCCACGGGACCCGCGAAGCAGGCGGGATTGCGATCGAGAAACTGATACATCCGCGACGAGCCGGCCGCGAACGTATATGCCATCTGGTAACGATCAGTTTTCTTGTGCGCGCCCGTTACCTTGCCCGCCTCGTAGAGCGAGACGAGCGAATCGACGAACATCTCGGTGTGCACTCCCAGGTCCTTGACGGGCGACTGCGCGAGCAACTCGCACACCGCGTTGGGCATCGCGCCGATTCCGATCTGCACGCACGCGCCGTCCTTCACCTCGGGCACGATCAGGGCCGCGACTTTCTGATCGGTCTCCGTCGTGGACGGATTGCCGAGCTCCGGCAGCGCGCTCGCAGCGCCCTCGATCACGAACTCGACATCATCGATATGCACCCCGGTTTCGACGCCATACACGTATGGCATCGACGGATTGGTCTCGATGATCACGACGTTCGCCTTCTCGGAGATCGCCTTGTGATAGGTCACGGACGGGCCGAAGTTGAAAAATCCATGCTCGTCCATCGGCGCCGTCTGCAGCACGGCAACATCAACGTCAACGAAGCGCCGATAGTAGTCGGGCGCCTCGCCGAAGTTCATCGGCGTATGGCAGCACATGCCGCGGTCGTGCATCTTGCGCTCGAGACCGGAAAAGTACCACGAGAAGTAATGAAGATGACGGCTGTCGGGATCGGCTTCGATTGCCGCGCGCGGCTTAAGCGCGAGGCATCCGCGCACCTTGACCCGCTCGAATTCAGCGACGCGTTTCGCGAGCGCACGATCGAACGCATCGTTCTGGCCGAGGCCGAAGCCGTATTCAACCCAATCGCCGGACCTGACCTGGGCGGCGGCCTCCTCGGCGCTGATCGTTTTTCGCTTGAGCTGGTCGCGATATGAGATCGCCATCGTGAAACTCCCTCTGCCGTGCAATCCTTGACAGTGTTCTGCGCGTGATATTTGGTGAGCGCGCGCTTCGTCTGATCAATGCCAAGTATCGAACCGCTCAATCAAGCGTCGAGTTCCAAGGCGGCCAATGGCGGCGCCTCGCGCATCATTCTATTTCTCACAGTCTTCATCGATCTGCTCGGCTTCGGAATCGTCGTGCCGTTCCTACCGCTGTTCGCCGAGCGCATGGGCGTTGGCGCGGTTGGAATCGGGATGGTGCTCGCGATTTACTCACTGATGCAGCTCATCGCGGCGCCGATCCTCGGACGCATCTCCGATCGAATCGGCCGCCGACCCGTCATCATGCTCGGGCTGCTCGGCTCGTCGGTCGGATACGTCATCTACGGATTCGCCGGCTCATTTCTATGGCTGCTCGTTTCACGCGCGGTCCATGGCGCGTGTGCCGGAACGATTTCGACCGCGCAGGCATACATCGCCGATACGACAAGTGAGGAGAATCGCGCGCGCGGCATGGGACTCATCGGCGCGGCCTTCGGCCTCGGCTTCGTGCTCGGACCCGCGCTGGGGGGATTGCTCGGTCATGCTAGTCTGCGCACGCCGGTGTTCTTCGCCGCCGCACTCACGTTCGCGAATCTCATCTTCGCGGCGATGCGCCTGCCGGAGTCGCATCCGCCCGAGCCTGGTGCGCGCCTGGATCTCGGCCGTATCGTGGCGCCGCTCGCGGCGTTGCCGCGCGAGCTCGGCGAGCATCACCTCCTTCGCATGTTTATCGTCGCATTCCTGATGACGTTCGCGTTCGCCGCGCTGGAGGCGACCTTCGCGATGATGGTGCCTCGGATTTACGGTTACGGCGCGGCCGGCGTCGGCGGCTTGCTCACGTTTGCGGGACTGATGCAGGCGCTGGCGCAGGGCTACATGGTCGGCAAGGTCGTACCGCGCGTCGGTGAGGCGCGGCTTTTGAAAATCGGCCTGGTGATGCTAATCGCCGGCCTCGCGCCGATCGGCAGCGTGTCGAGCCATTCGGCGCTGTTCGTGGCGCTCGCGATTCTTTCGCTCGGCTATGGATTTGCGAGTCCTTCTGTCGCGAGCCTGATCTCGCGCTCGGTCGAGGAACATCGGCAGGGCCAGGTGCTCGGCGTGAATCAGTCGGCGTTGTCGCTTGCGCGTATCGTTGGTCCGATCGCGGGTGGGGTAGCGTACGAAGCAGCCGGGCCTGCCGCTCCGTATCTCTTAGGTGCACTCGCCGTAGTGCTGGCGATTTCTGTTACGGGTGGTATAGCTGACGCGCCAACCTGAAAGGACGGGACATAAATGCTGGCAGTCATAATCGCGCTTCACGTTTTTGGGGTGGTCACCTGGGTGGGAGGTCTGCTCACGCTCGCGTCGTTGCTGGCGCGCGTGCCGGGCGAGGTCGGTGCAGCGAAGGAGCGGATTATCGTCGTGACGCGCCGCCTCGCGCTCGGAATTCACATCAGCGCCGCGATCACGATCGTGCTCGGCATCGTGCTGATCGTGATGGAGCCGGAGGTGATTCGCCAGGGGTGGCTGCATGTTAAGCTGCTGCTCGTTCTGATCCTCCTCTACTTCCACTACCGGCTATTCAGCCGGGCGGCTGCCCTCGAGAACGATCCGGGCAGCGCCTCGCGGGGCGAGTTCGTGATGATCCACGGCGTGGTCAGCCTGCTGCTGATAGGTATTTTGCTGCTCGTGATGCTGAAGCCGTTCGCAGGCTGAGCTCGGCTAGTAGTGATCTTTCAGCTCGCGGGCTTTAGCGAAGATCGCGATCGGATCCTCGCCAACTTTCGGGTCCGCCTTCTTCACGCTCGCGCGCAACTCGGGGCTGTCACTTCTTAAGAAAGGATTGGTGCGCTTCTCGTCCGCGATCGTCGAAGGCACCGTCCACTTACCCTCACTTCTCGCCTTGACCGCCCACTCGTGCTTGGCTTTGAGAACGGCGTTGTTCGGTTCGAGCGTCAGCGCAAAGCGGAGATTCTTCTCCGTGTATTCATGACCGCAGTAAACCTGCGTCGATTCGGGCAGCGTGGTGAGCTTTTTCAGCGAATCGACCATCGTGGCGGCGCGGCCTTCGAACACGCGGCCGCATCCTGCGACGAACATCGTGTCGCCCGTGAACACCGCATTCAGCTTGGGAAAGTAGTACGCGACATGGCCGTTGGTGTGCGCGGGGATTCCGATCACGCGCCCCTCGAGAGCGCCGACTTTCAGCGTGTCACCATCGGCGACAGGATTGGTGAGCGCCGGGATACGGCCGTTTTCCGCACTCGCACCATAGATTTTGATTCCCGGAACTTTCGCCGAGATATCCTCGTTGCCGCCCGAGTGATCGCCATGCCAGTGGGTCGTGAGCACGGCGGTCAGCTTCACGTCGTGCTGTTTCGCCGCGGCGATGACCTTATCCGCCTCGGCGCAATCGACGACCGCGCATTCCTTGCTCGCATCGTCGATCACCAGGTACGCGAAATTATCCGAAAGCTGCGGAACGATTTGAATAGCCATCGCAACTCTCCCCCGGCGCGCCGCGCGCGCGATTAGAATCCAACGATATTGTAGCCCACGTCGACGTAGATTGTCTGGCCCGTGACGCCGCTCGAAAGATCGCTCAAGAGCGCGGTCGCCATCGTACCGACTTCGCTGGTCTTCATCGCGCGCCGGAGCGGCGAGCGGTTCTCGACGTCGTGCTGCATCGTATGGAACCCGCTAATCGCCGACGACGAGAGCGTGCGTGCGGGACCGGCGCTCAGCGCGTTGACGCGGATATTCTTGCTTCCGAGGTCGAGCGACAGGTAGCGCACGCAGGCTTCCAGAGCAGCCTTGGCAACACCCATCACGTTGTAGTTGGGAATCGCGCGCACCGCGCCGAGGTAGCTGAGTGTCAGGATCGAGCCTCCCCCGCGCGTTTCCATCAACGATTCGGCCGCGCGCGCCAAGGCCACCAGCGAGAACGCGCTGATTTCCATCGTGCGCTGGAAGTTCTGCCTACTCACGTTCAGGAAACGATCGCGAAGGTCCTCACGCTCGGCGAAAGCGACCGCGTGCACGAGGATGTCGAGTCCGCCCCACTTGCGGTTGAGCATGTCGAAGGCGCGCGCAATGGCGTGATCGTCCACCACGTCGAGCTCGCCCAGCAGATCGGCGCCGATCTGCTCCGCCAGGGGACGAACGCGCTTCTCCAGCATCTCGCCCTGGTACGAGAGCGCGATCTCGGCGCCCTCGGCGTGGAGCGCCTGTGCGATCGCCCAGGCGAGGCTCTTGTCGTTGGCGACTCCCACCACGAGTGCCCGCTTTCCTTGCACGATGCCCATTGCCGGTTACCTCGCCGCCAAGGCGTGACGTGTTTCAGAGCTCGATCTTCATCCCATCGAAGGCGAGCTCGATGTCGACGTCGGATTGATGATTTAGAACTTCACGGCCGAGATGAGTCAGAACCATGCGGCCGACATCGAACTTACCACGATGCGCCGCCAGGTCGGGGTAGTTGATGTGGAAGCTCAGATGGCTGCTCTCGTAGTAGGTGCACTCGCAGAGGAAGAGGTCGGCGCCGCGTGCAAACTCGACCAGCTCGTCGTTCCATCCGCTATCGCCCGAGAACACGATCATGCGGCCGCCGATTTCGATCCGGAGTGAAAGCGAAATATCGGGCTTGGTGTGCGGGCTCCGGATGGCGCTTATCTTGAGCCCATTTTTGCGAACGCTCTTTTCCGGTTCGAGCACGGTCCACCTGAGTTTCTTCGCGATCTGGAGGCTGTTCGCTTTCTTGCCCGGCTTTGACAGATCGAAGTTGGGGTAAAGCACGTGCACCAGCTGCCAAGTCCGCTCCTCGAGCTTGCGCGGCCCGATGATCGGGAGGGGACGTTTGCGCGGATTCTCCCACATATATTCGAGCAGAAGGAAAGGCAGCCCCGCGATATGATCGCCATGCAGATGACTGACCAGGAGCAAATCGATACTGTCAGTCGGGATGCGGTGGGCCTTGAGCAGCCTGAGCACGTCGGGGCCGGCTTCGAGCAGGATACGCAAGCCCGGAGCATCGATTATATAGGCAGACTGCTCGCGGCCGCCGCTCGCAAATGCGTCGCCCGAGCCTAGAATCGTAACGCTGACAGAGGAATTGTTAGCGCGGGAGCCGTTCGAATCCATGCAGTGCGCGCTATGCTAGTATCTCAGCCGCATGCAAGCAATTGACGGAATTTCCCTCGGTCTGCAAATTGCCTTTTGACTGGCAAAGCGTGCGGAGCACCGCCTACCTTGATCCTCAGCGCCGAAGCTGGAAAGACATCCGCACCAACGCCGTTGGTGCCATGGTGGAGTTTCACCAAGACCGTTCTTGCCGCAGCAGCGCTTTCCCTCGTCGAGCGCAAGGAGCTCGACCTCGCTCAACGAATAACAGGAGAGCCTTACACTCTCCGCCAGCTGTTGCAGCACACTGCCGGGCTCCCCGACTACGGTGGCCTGCGCGAGTATCACGCGGCGGTTTCCTCGGGGGACAAGCCGTGGCCTCGCGAATTACTCCTAGAGCGGGTGAAAGCGAACCAACTCTTGTTTGAACCCGGTCGATCGTGGTCTTACTCGAATGTCGGATATCTGTTTGTGCGCGAGATGATCGAACAAAGGGCCGGCATGGATCTGGGCGCAGCGCTTGGCCGCTTGGTCTTTGAGCCGATGGGAATCGAAGCCGTGTCGGTTGCGCGTTCTGCCGCTGACCTGGATCGAACCTTTTGGGGCAACGATCGTCATTACGATCCGGGTTGGGTCTATCACGGATTGATTATCGGTCCTCCAGCAGGTGCTGCGATGCTTCTGCATCGACTTCTCTACAGCTCATTTCTCACCTCGTCTCTAAAGGCGGAGATGCTCAATGCAGTGGCAGCCGGAGGCCCGTTCCCCGGCAGACCATTTGTGGCCCCAGGTTACGGACTCGGGTTGATGATTGATCCGGCTAATCGGTTGGGCCGGATGGTGGGCCATACGGGCCAAGGTCCTGGGAGCACGGCCGCAGTCTACTCTTTCTCAGGTTGCCGCGAGTCGCGAACATTGGCGGCCTTCATTGCCGCCGACGGTCCCAACGCTCAGGGAAGGCTCGAAATGCATCTACAGAATTTGGCGAGCGACGAAGGCCCGTCCTGTCAAACTGAATAATCACGGAAATCAATTATGAAGCAGATCAAAATCGGTGTCGGCTTCGGACTCTGGCGGCTCGGCATTCCATCCGCCGATGAACTGGTGCGCGTCGCCGCGCGCGCCGAGGAGTGGGGCCTCGATTCGTTCTGGCTCTCCGACCATCTGCTCGCGCCGTCGCCGGAGCTCGACGTGGTGGCGACGCTTTCGATGCTGGCGTCGCACACCTCGCGCATGAAGCTCGGCCCGAGCGTGCTGCTCCTCAACCTGCGCCATCCGTTGCTGGTCGCGAAGGCCTTCGCGTCGCTCGACTACCTGTCGAACGGGCGGATGGTGATGGCGGTCGGCACGGGCGCGAACGTCGCGGACTATGCGCTCTGCGGAATCCCGGCCGAGTCGCGCGGTAAGCGGCTGGATGAAGGAATCGAGGTGCTGCGCGCGGTATGGAAGGACCCCAAGGCCAGCTATCACGGCCGCTTCTTCAATTTCGACAACGTCACGATCGAACCGCGCCCGCTGCCGCGCACCAACAATGACTCGGGCACGATGGACATCTGGGTGGGCGGCCGCTCCGACGCGGCGCTCAAGCGCACCGCGCGCCTGGCTGACGGGTTTTTCGCCTCGTTCCAGACGCCGGACGAATTCGGCACGAGCATGAAGAAGATCCGCGAGTACGCCACAGAGTACGGCCGCGCCAACGCGCGCATCGAGTCGGGGCTCATTCTACTCTGCCGCGTCGCGGGCTCGCGCGAGAAGGCCCTCGAAGAGATGCAGCCGATGCTGGCCGCGATGGGCCGCGGTGCCGAGCAGTTCCTCGAGCGCTCGGTGTTCGGCTCGCCCGAGGACGTTGTCGGCCGCCTCGGCGAATATACCGCGCTCGGGCTCGACAAGTTCGTGCTGTGGCCGATCGCCGAGCCTGCCGCATGGCCGCGCCAGATCGAGCTGGTGGGGCGCGAGATCGCATCGCACTATGCGGCCGCGGCCTGAACCTCGATTTCACCTCATCGCGAAGATTGCGCTCGTGCTCGCCGGGCTGATGGTCGCCGCGGCGTGCGGTGGCGGGCCGGCTCCTGAAGCGCCCAGGATCCGCTATGCGAGTGCCGAGGAAGTCGAGCTTCAGTTTCGCGGCAAGCCGTTTATCCTCGGCGATAACAACGAGGTGGCCGAGGTTCGCGCGGTCGGATGGCCGACGGATCGCTTCCTTCGGCTGCCATTCTGGTTCGGCGTCAACATCCTCGTTCCGGGCGTGATGCAACCCAAGGAAGGCGACTACTATGTGATCAGCGAGGCGATGCTCGACAAGCCGCTCGACCCGCCTGGGGAGTGGATGATCGAAGCGGGGAGCACGCTCGTGAAGCAGGAGACCGTCTTTCAAACCACCGTGACTAAGTACCTGGGAACCGGCAAGATCCTGCCGACGATCGTACAGTACCTGGGCAAGCGCAGCTTCAAGACTCCCGAGGGCAAGACCGTCGAGATTCCGGTGCTTCGCGAAGTGTCGGCGCCGATGAAGTGGACGCTCGGCGGCAGTATCCCCGCGAGCTACGCGCACTTTCGCCGGCAATGAATGGGAAGTTGAGATTAATAGCTGCCGCGATACTCGCGATGGCTCTGGCAGCCATCGGAGCGGGATGCTCGCCTGACACGGCGCTCGATTTCGGCCCGACCGGAGAAATCACGACGCCGCCCACCGATCAATTGAGCCGCGACATCATGCACGACTTTGACGGTCACCAGTTCGTGCTCGGCAACAACGATCGCCAGGCCGAAGTATCGCTTTACGGTGCGCCTCCGGGGCACAAGCTGCTGATTCCCTTCTGGCTCGGGGTCAATCCTCTCTATCCCGGTTTTCTTCGGCCGACCGTCGGCCACATCTACGTGATCAGCGAATCGACTCTTGTGCGGCCGCTCAAAGACAACGGCAACGAATACCTGGTTCGCGCCGGCTCGAAGCTGTTCAAGAGCGACACGCTGCTCGAAACGACGCATACGCACTACGTCGAGACCGGCAAGATGCTGCCGACGATCGTGCGCTTCGTTGGCACGCGCGTGATCACCGTGCCGAAGGACGCGCCCGCGACCGGCACGATCACCGAGAAGGTACCAGTTCTCCGCGAAGTATCGCTGCCGATGCACTTGGACGAGCCTGACCCTGCCTACGCGAAGTTCCAGGTGCGCGAAGCACCGGCGGCGATTCAGTCGCCGTGGTCGGCTTCCTGAAGCGTCGCAGTCGGCAGCAGCTCGGGCGGCACGTCTTCCAGGAATCGCGACGCGCGGCCCATCACGTGGCCGAAGGTGCGATCAAACATGTAAATCGGGTAGCTAAGGTAAAGTTCATCACGCGCGCGGGTCGATGCGACGTACATCAGGCGGCGCTCCTCCTCGATTTCCTCGGCGCCCATGCTCATCGGGCCCGGGAAGCGGCCATCCGCGGCCCAGATCAAAAACACGACCTTCCATTCGAGACCCTTGGCCGAGTGGATCGTGCTGAGCGTCACGTAGCCTTCCTCTTCTTCAGTCGCAAGAACGCCGCCGAGCGAGTCGCTGGGAGGCTCGAGCGCCATGTCGGCGAGCATCGCTTCGAGCGAGCGATAGCGCTGCGTCAGATTCTGGAAGTGCTCGAGGTCGCGCTCGCGCTTCGGATGATCGTCGGGATACGCCTCGCGCATCACGGGCAGGTAGTATTCGAGGGTCGCCGCCAGCTGATCGGCCGGTCGCCGTCCCTCGCCGCCAATGGCGGCGAACAGCGCCGAGAGCCGCGTGAGACCGCTCTGGGAGCCGCCCCGGCCGCCGAGCATCGCAAGCGCGTGGAAAGGATTCTCGGCGGTCACGATCGATTCTATTGAGCGTTCTGCGGTGCGATGCCCGATTCCCTTCACCAGCATCAGGACGCGGAGCCACGATGGCGCGTCGGTCGGATTGGCGATGACCCTTAGATGCGCGAGCACGTCCTTGATATGCGCGGTCTCGATGAACTTGAAGCCGCCGCGCTTGATGAACGGGATGTCGCGGCGCTGCAGCTCGAGCTCAAGGTCGAACGAGTGGAAGCTCGAGCGGAACAGCACGGCGATCTCGTTCAGCTCGACGCCGTCCTCGCGGAGCTCGAGGATGCGCTGCGCGACGAAGCGCGACTGCATGTGCTCGTCCTGTGCGCGCACCAGTATCGGGCGGAACTCGCCGCGCCGCCCGGTGAAGAGAGCCTTCGTGTACTTCTCGCTGGCGCGCGAGATCAGATCGTTGGCGAGGTCGAGGATTCCCTGCAGCGAGCGGTAGTTTTCCTCGAGCTTGACGATTTTCGCGCCGGGAAAGAGCTCGGGGAAATCCATGATGTTGCGGAAGTTGGCGCCGCGAAACGAATAGATCGACTGCGCGTCGTCGCCCACCGCCATCACGTTCCGATGGCCCATGGCGAGCAACCGGACGAGGTCGGCCTGGATAAGGTTGGTGTCCTGGTACTCATCGATCATGATGTAGCGGTACGACTGCGAGAGCCGCTCGCGCACGTTGCGATACTGTTCGAGTAACTCTGCGAGACGGTAAAGCAAGTCGTCGTAATCGAGCAGCGCACGCTCTCGCTTGTACTCTTCGTACTTCGCGGCAAGGCCCAAGATCTCTGCCTGGTGCTCGATAAGATGCGGGAAGTCGATTTCGATCTCCTCGGCCAGCTCGCGCCGCTTGTTGCGCGCCATGCTGATCACTTCGGCGAGCGTGCTCTTCTTCGGGAAGCGGCGTTCGCGCGACGCGAGCCCCATGCGCGTCCGCAGCAGGTTGACGACGTCCTCCATATCGGCGCGGTCGAGAATCGTGAAATTGGGTTTGAGCCCCATCACGTTGCCGTGACGCCTAAGGACCGTATTTGCGAACGAGTGGAAGGTGCCGCCCGCGACTCCGCCCGCGCGTTCGCCAACCAGCTGCTCTGCGCGGCGGAGCATCTCCTGCGCCGCGCGCCGCGTGAAGGTGAGCAGCAGAATGGCGCCCGGCGGCACGCCGCTCTCGATAAGGCGCGCGACGCGGTAGATGAGCGTGCGAGTCTTGCCCGAACCGGCCCCGGCGATCACGAGCAAGGGTCCCTCGCGATGGCGGACAGCCTCGAGCTGGGCGGGATTCAGCAGCTCGGCATACTTGATCTTGAAGTTGCGCTCGTCCTGCGGCGAGGCCTGGGGTTCGCGCAGGTAGATTACCTTGTCGGCCACGACGGCGGAAATTCTATCACGCCGATCGTCGGAGTTGGCGCAGTGCAGGGTCAGGGAAAGAACATGTTGGGCACGATAGTGGGAAGCGGCGTGGGGTATGGCCCGCCAAATGGCGCTCCGCCCAACATCCCCGGTGAAGGCGCGGAGGCGGGAGGCGGCATCGCGCCGTAGTCATTCTCGGTGGCGGGCGGATGCGTTTTTCTCACACTCGGCTCGATTACCACCCGGTTGTCGACTTCCATGTCGCCACCGCCGAGGTAGTCGCGCGCCCGCTGTTCGGCATCGTAGCGGCCTTTGCTGGTCGCGACGTACCCATAGAGGATAACCTTACGCGTGCCGTCGTCAGCGGAGAGCACCTGTGCGCCGACCAGGGGCAGCCTGTTTTTGTGAAGATGATGCGTCAGGGCGCCGCTGGTCGCTGAGTCGAGCGTGAAGTGCTCGGCGAACGCTGCGCGCAGGCCGACGAGCAGGATCGTCAACACAAGCGCAACCCTGAGGGCGAACGAGTATCGGGCGTCCACGGTTTCGTATGATAGCGCTCGCCGACGAACGCTCGCATCAGCGGCATCAAAAAAGGCGGGCGCTCATCGACGAGCACCCGCTTTCTTTTCATACGGATTCTTGGCGCGACTAAGGAACCTGGATCGTTCCGATTTGCGCTTGCTCGCGTGTCACGACCGCCGCAGGCAGCGGCGCGTACTTAAGCGGCGGCGCGTATTGCTGTCCGGTCGTGATCGCCCATTGCAGGAACTTCACGATCGCCTGCCCCTGGGTCCGGTCGGTTTGCTTCTGGTAGACGAGCAGATAGGTGAACGAGGAAATCGGATACGCCTGCGGGCCTGGCGCGTTCGTAATCGATACGCGGAAGTCCGCCGGGATCTTGTCGGCCATCGACGCTGCCGCCGCCGTTACGCCATCGAGGCTCGCCACCACCCAGTTGCCGGCCTGATTCTGGAGGGTCGCGAAGGGAATCTTGTTGGTCAGAGCATAGATCAACTCGATATAGCCGATACCGCCCGGGGTCTGCTGCACCAGCGCCGTCACGCCCTCGTTGCCCTTGCCGCCGAGGCCGTTTGGCCACTTGACCGAGGTACTCTTGCCGACGCCGGAGGACCATGAATCGCTCACCTTCGAAAGATAGTCGGTGAAGATATAAGTCGTGCCGCTGCCGTCGGAACGATGGCATGTGACGATATCCGTGGCAGGCAGCGTAGCGCCTGGGTTCAACGCCGCGATCTTCGGATCGTTCCACTTCGTGATGTTGCCCAGGAAGATATCGGCGACGATCGGGCCCGTGAGCTTCAGCGTCCCCGTGAATCCCGGCAGATTGTAGGCAACCACGACTGCGCCCATCACCGAGGGGAAGTGGAGAATCTTCGCGGGCGCGGCCGTGAGCTGCTCGTCGGTCAGGGGCGCGTCGCTGGCGCCAAATTCGACGGTCCGGTTCGAGAGCATTCGAATACCGCCGCCCGATCCGATTGACTGATAATTGAAGTGTGCGCCGGGATTCTCCTTGGCGTACACATCGAACCACTTCGAGTAGATTGGATAAGGAAATGTCGCACCGGCGCCGTTGATCAGCAGGTCGGCATCGGCGTATTTGACAGTCGCGATCGTGGCCAGCGTCATGAGGGCAAAGAGGAGCAATCTTGATCTTCTCATCGGGCTAAGCATTCCTCGGGTTAAGAGTTGTCCATCCGGCGGAAAGCGCGGCGCGCAGAAATTACGGGCCGATAGTTAAGGCCGAATTAACCGCGGATTGCTCGGGTTTGAATTCGGCCAAGCGCAGCAAACAGGCTGTATTTGAACGATAAGGATTATTAGCCATGGCTTCGGCTGCTTTCTTACATCATCCGCGGCGAAAATTCCT
>JASHQJ010000136.1 GCA_030037595.1 Candidatus Binataceae bacterium | reverse complement strand
TTCGAGCTGGCGCTGCGCGATGCGCGAATCGCCGAGTTCAACCTGGTGCGGGTCAGCTCGATTTTTCCGCCCAACTGTAAAGTCGTTTCGATTCAGGACGGGCTGAAGACGCTGACGCCCGGACAGATCGTTTATGCGGTGATGTACGACAACTCGACCAACGAGCCGCATCGCCTGGTAGCGGCGTCGGTCGGGCTCGCGATACCTGCCGACCCCAAGCAGTACGGTTACCTCTCGGAGCACAAGAGTTTCGGCGAGACGGACGAGCGCGCGGGCGATTACGCCGAGGACCTGGCCGCGACGATGCTCGCGACGTCGCTTGGCGTCGATTTCGATCCCAACGTCAGCTACGACGAGCGCAAGGACGTGTGGCGGCTCTCGGACAAGATCGTCAAGACGCGCAACATCACGCAGTCGGCGGTCGGCGATCGCGACGGGCTCTGGACTACGGTCGTGACCGCGGCGGTGTTCGTCAATCTGCCGGAGACGAAGAGCAGCGGCGCCTGAGCTACCATGCGAGACGCTACGCCTTGTAGAAAACCTCGACGATGGCGTTCCGATATTCGTTCAGCCGGGCCGCGGGCAGAAAATACTGCGGCGGTGAGAGTGTGAGCGAATCGGCGTAACGCCACATCTTGTCAACTCGTGCGCGCGCTTCATCGGGCGTGCCCGCGATCGCGAAGGTCGTCACCATTTCATCGGGAATCGCGCGGAGCATCGCGGCGGTATCGCCGCGCGCGGAAGCTTCGGCCGCGGCGCGCGCCTCGGCGCCGAATCCATGCTCGGCGTAGTATTTCTCGTACTGTGCGACGCTCGAGTAAAAGGCCACGGTGCCTCGAATATCGTCGATCGCCTGCTTGCGGTCGCCGGCAATGGCAACGTAGTTCCATAGGTTCACGTGAAAATTGCTGCGCTCGCGGCCGCTCGCGGCGAGTGAATCAGCAAGCGTTCGATCGTACTCCGCCATCTTTTTGAGCGACCATACTGGATGGCCCAGCAGTCCGTCGGCGATCTGCCCCGCGACAAAGACCGTGTTGTGAAAAAGAGCCGGCAGGTAGATCGGTATTGATCCGCGAAGCGGCTTGCGCGATCGGAAAGCGCCCAGATCGAGCTTGTGGTATTCGCCGTCGATCCGGCCGAGCTCGCCGCTGTGCCCTCTCTCGATGATCGCGCGCACGGTGTTGACGACCTCGCGCAAGTGCGCCACCGGCTTGCCGTAAACGATGCCGTGGATGTTTTCATTCCAGGTCCTTACGCCGGTGCCGAGCCCAAGAACCGCGCGGCCACCGCTGATTCGATCGAGGTCGAGCGCGCTCAGCGCCGTTTCCATCGGGCTCCGCGTGAATGCGAGCGCGATTCCCGAGCCAAGTTTAAGGCGCGTGCTCGCCATCGCCATCGCGGCGAGAGTCGGAAACGGCGGCGAGTGGAGTTGGGGCGCCCAGACCCCATAGAGTCCGAGGTCCTCGAAACGTTTCATCAGCTCGGCCATTTCGGCGGCCGGCATTGCCTGAACGAGTTCCCAGTATTCGTGTTTCACGTCGTCATGTCCTTGCCGCGAGTTTGAACTCGGCATCGCTTTGCGATCCGATACGCGGCGGAACGATCATGCCTCGCGGCGACAGGTAGCGCATCAGGATTACCGCACCCGGGACGAGATAGAAAAGCGACGCGGGCACCCACATGATAACGCCGGCCATGACCTGATCGTCGAGAGGTGAGACTCCGGCGACTCGCGGTGCGGCCGCATACATTGGATATAGTAAGCGGCCGGCGAAAGTGAGTATTGCGGCAAGCGCCGTATTCTGCATATCGGCCATTAGCAAGTAGGGCACCATCGTCCAGCGCGGCCAGCGCGCGATGCTCGGCCACGGCTGAACAACGGGCCACCAGAACATCAAGGCGGTGCCGAAGAAGCATGCGTGTTCGATTGTGTGCGCAAGCGGCGAACGCAAAGCAAGCTGAAAGGCGGCGGGAGTGTGCCATCCCCAGGTCGCGAGTGCGAAAGCGATCCAGCATACGAACGGTTCAGTCAGCCAGTGGAAGACTGGTCGCAGAAGTTGCGATCTGGAAATCGGCCCGACGACGGACTTGGCAATACTGATCGGCAGGCCGCGCACCATCGGAATCAAAGGAGCGCCGGCGAGCAGCAAGGCGGGAGCGACGATCATCAAAAGCAGATGCTGAATCATATGCACCTGCAAAAGTACGTCATCTAGTTCCTCGAGCGGCGACGCGATCGCGATGAACAACGTCGCAGTTCCGCCAAGGAATAATCCGAGTCGCGATATCGGAAATCGATCCGGCAGCTGGCGATGCAGCCGCGCGAAGCCGCGCGAATATACCGCCGCCAGGATGAGCAGCATCGCGATCCGCGTCCACGGCGGCGACCATTCTCCAACTGCGATGCGAATTGCAGCGTCCACTGCTTAATGATGGTCGGAATCGACGCTATCTGAGATCGGCTGCGCAGGGCTCGCTGAGTTGCGCGCCCCTAGCTCGCTATGCGGATGCATCGTGTTGAGGAACGCGACGATCGCGTTGACTTCGGCGGGACTCAGATTCTTGCCATAGGCGGGCATGTTGCCGCCGCCCTGGATGATCTGGCGTACGATCTGATCGGGAGTGAGACGCGTCGCGACATCATCCAGCGCGGGGCCGCGCTGACCGCCTTGCCCGCCAAGCGAATGGCAGTTGCGGCACTGCTTGCTCTGCATCAGAACGGCGCCCTGCAACTCGAGCGGAGTACGGCCCTTGATGTACTCGACGGGGGTAGGCGCCTGGCTCCACGCATCCATTTCCGGCGACCAGGGCGAAGAGAGGCCGAGCCAGGTGAGAGTGCCGATTGTGGTAAATGCGAGAATGACGATTACGACTGAGAACGGCCGGCGCCGCCAACTTTTTTCTCCCGTTCCCGAGATAAGAGGCAGTGCGAACAGGATAGCGATCACGACTGGCGGACCGGCTATCATCAGGAAGGTTTCGCTCCATGGCGGCAGGAGCGCGAAGGCGGCGAACAACCAGAGGAAGAAGAAGTCAGGCCGTGGCACGGTTTGGATGATCGTCGGATCGGGCTGGCCGTTGGGGCCGAAGGGCCCAAAAACAGCGGCGACGATTATCAGCGTGAAGATGATAACCCCCGCGAATACCATGTCTTTCTGTGCTGCAAACGGAAAGAATGGTTCGCCATCGCTGGTGACGGTCGTCTCGTATTCCTGCAAGTAGTTTTCGCGAGTGACTATTCGGCCCGGCATCGGATACTCATTGATTCCCAACTTGAGTACCAGGAACAAATGCAGTGCGACGAATCCAATGAGTATTCCGGGAATCACGAAAACATGTAGTGCAAAGAACCGCGAAAGAGTCTCAGCCGCGATAATCGGTCCGCCGAGAATCAGATGCACCAGCTTAAAACCAACAAATGGAAACCGCCCCACAATCGACGCACCGATGCCCAATCCCCAGTAGGCATCCTGATCGAATCTAAGCACCTGACCGGTGAAGGCCATGCCGAGGGTGCATAAGAGGAGTACGCATCCTGCGATCCAGGTGAGCTCGCGCGGATACTTATAGGCGCCGAACAGATACACCTGCGCCATATGCACGAACATCAGGCCGACCATGAAGTCGGAGCCCCAACCATGAAGCGCGCGCAAATACCACCCGAGCGGTTGAGTATAGTTCAGATAGATCAGGCTCGACCACGCGCCTTCGGCCGACGGGGTATATACAGTGGCGAGGCAGATCCCTGTGACGATCTGCATAATGAAAATGACGAACGTGGCGCTGCCGAAGACATACCACCAGCTTGCCGAGCTGCGCGGAACGGGATGCCTGGCTATCTCGGAGACCGTCGAGCTGAGGCCGAGCCGAACCTCGAACCACTCGCCGACAGTTCTCAGCCGATCTCGTAGTGGCATGGCACTCGCGCCGTTGATCCTTCCTCAGGCTTGCGGTTGGCCGAGTGTTGGAAGCTCGCCCGCCCGCACCCAGAGCCGGCCCGCTTCAACCTTGTGCTTGTATCGGTAGAGCGGCCGCGGCGGCGGTCCGGACGCCTCCCTGCCGTCGGCGTAGTAAACGCCGCCATGACACGGACACATGAAAAGAGCCGATTCAGCGAACCATCGCACCGGGCATCCCAGGTGAGTGCAGTTGATCGCGAAGACAGTAAAATTGTCACCGCTTTCGCGGCGCACCCAGCACGGAATTCTCGAGGTATCTCCATCCCACGGCTTTTTGAAAGGATTCACATACTCGGCGAGTCTCGTCTGATTTTCGGGAAAGTCGGTGAGATTGCCGATTGGTATCCACCTCAGCCATGCGATCCGGCGGGCGGGTGAAAGTAGATAACCGATCACCGGAATCGCAAATACTGTAATTGCGATCGCATTGAGGAAGACCGCGAGTCGAAGTAGAAAAGTCCTTCGCGAGGGCAATTCATCAGCGCGAGATTCCTCTTTATTGACTATTTCGTCCATATACTCATTCCATTACTACTCAATTACGCTGTGCATATGATGCGCCGCGCGGCATAGACGGACGCTTCGAGGCGAGCCACGCCACAACATCAGAAACTTGTTGTGCAGTCATAGGCCGTGCCGGCACGTAATCCTTCCAGTCCGGATGCCCAAGGTCGGGGCGGCCCGCGATGACGATCGCACGCAAATCCTGGTCGCTGGTCAGTGCCAGAAACGAACCGTCAACGATCGAACCGCGCATGGCTCCGCCTTTGCCATCGGCGCCGTGACACGTTGCACAAAAAGTCTCGAACACGTTCGCGCCGCTAACCGGATCGCCGGCGCCATTGGCGGCGTATGGCGGCGCGCCTTCAGCGATGTTTCCATTCGACCATCGCGTTCGGATGCCATTGGCGATAATCGCGATCTGCTCATGGGTCAGGGATCCGCCGGCACTTTCGGCGAACGGAGGCATCGCGGTGCCATCGACTCCACGCGCGATGATGTTGGTCAGTGTCTTGTCGTCGACAATCGAAAGATAGACCGGATTGTTGAGCGCGAACGCCGGGCCAAACTTCCCGTCGAGGCCGTGGCATCCGGCGCAATTCTCACTATACAATTGCGAATAGTCAGTCACGGCAGAAGGGCGAAGTGGGTACGCAGCGGACGTGGGATGTCCCGGCAACGAGTTGCATGCGGTGAAGCCAAGCGCGAGCATCGACGCGCTCAACCCCAACATCCAGCATTTTCGCGCGAACATCAGACGCCACCCTTCTGATCGTCGTTGGACCCGAAACGCGCTTCAATGCCGGTACGAACGGCAAACGGCAGATGCTGGAGTGTGCGCACTTTCTCAGTACGATCAACTACGTAACCGGCAACGGCGCCAAAGGCTATCTGACAAAGAATGAACCATCGCCATTCGATTCTCAGATCGAGCACTGGATTAATCACGTCGAGTGTCGCCCACAGAAGCCCGGTCCAGAGCAGCGGCGCCACGACTGCTGCGAAGAAGGCCGGGTAGCGCGGGAACATTGGCAGCATAACGCCATACAGCAGGCCAACCAGCAACGAGGCAGTCGCGTGGATAAGGAGGGCCATAGCAAACGCCGTCGGATCGAATGCGGACAGCGCGGCGGTGCTCGAATGGGCAAGGCTCGGCATCGCGGTCGCGGCGAGAATGTT
>JASHQJ010000135.1 GCA_030037595.1 Candidatus Binataceae bacterium | reverse complement strand
GCACTGCTGCTGTTCGGGCCGATCTCGCTCGACATCGTCGAACACAATATCGAGGCGTACTTTCTCGTCCTCGGGATAATCGCGACGGCGATCGGCGAGGGTTTCAGCGTTCATTTAATCAAGAGTGCGCTGACCGAGCCTATTGAGATCAGCATCGCGGTGCTGATCGCTGGATTCCTCTTCCGCTGGATTGGCCCCAGGCTCGACTCCGTGTTCGATGCTCTGCGCGCGCGCTTCTCTCGCGCAACCCTGGCGGCGATCTCGATTTTCGTGATTGCGATGATCTCGAGTCTTATCACCGCGATCGTTGCGGCCCTCGTGCTCGTCCAGGTGATCGGTCTGCTGCACATCGAAGATCGCCGCCGTCCCGCGGTTACCGTTGCCGCCTGCTTCGCAATCGGAATGGGCGCGGCGCTGACGCCGATCGGTGAGCCCCTCTCGACACTAGCCGCCTTTGCTTTGAAACTCAGCTTCTTTGGCCTTTTCGACTTGCTGGCGCCGTGGATAATTCCGGGGGTCATGGCGACCGCGATCCTGGTCGGCTACTTCGCGCGCGGCGGCTACGCGGACGCTACCGAGGTCGTTCGCGAAGACCAAAGCACGTCACTTGTGGTGAAGCAGGCCATCAAGGTCTTCGCCTTCGTCGCCGGGCTCGTACTGATCAGCCACGCTTATGCGCCGATCGCGACGAAGTACGTGGCGATGCTCTCAAACGACACGCTGTTCTGGGCCAACACGGTATCGGCCGCGCTCGACAACGCGACCCTCGTCGCGCTCGAGGTCCACGACATGACTCTCGTGCGCGCACGCGAGGCGATCATCTCGCTGCTCATTTCCGGCGGTATCCTGATCCCCGGAAACATTCCAAATATCGTGAGCGCCAGCGCACTCAGAATCGGCAGTGCGACATGGGCGCGCATAGGCGTTCCCGTCGGAATCGTCCTGCTCGGTATCTATTTTGCTCTCCTCAAATTCGCTGCATGAGATGAAGGAAGCCGATTCCAGATCGGCCATTATGCCTCGATTTTATCGCGTTCCAATCGAGTCAGCGCTACGATGCTGTCTGAACGGGCAGCGTATGCCTGATTCGAAGGCATTTGCGATAACTGGGGATTCATGACACAAAGCATTCGCGACCTGACGTTGCTTGATGGGCCGAACGAATTCCAATTCGTGAGGAGCAGCGGAAGGTCGCTCCGGACAGAAGTTTCAAGCTCAAACGACAAGATGTGAAGGGGTTCGCCGCCCTGTTAAACGGCGAGGAGGGATACGCGTTAGATGACGCCGAAAGAAGTTCTGCAATTCATCAAAGACAAGGGCGTGGTGATGGTCGATATCAAGTTCATCGACCTCCTCGGCACATGGCAGCATTTTTCCGCCCCAATCTCCGAGTTCAAGGACACTGCACCTTTCGAAGAGGGCCTCGGATTCGACGGCTCGTCGATCCGCGGCTGGCAGGCGATTGACGCGAGCGACATGCTCGTCGTCCCCGACCCCTCAACCGCGGTCCTCGATCCGTTCACCAAAGACCCGACGCTCAGCCTGATCGCCGACATCTCCGACCCGATCACCCGCACCGACTACTCGCGCGACCCGCGCAACATCGCCAAGAAGGCCGAAGCCTACCTCAAGTCCACCGGTATCGGCGACGTGGCGTTCTTCGGCCCCGAGCCCGAATTCTTCATCTTCGACAGTCTGCGATTCGATACCACGCAGAACGCGAGCTACTTCTTCATCGACTCGAACGAGGGCAACTGGAACAGCGGGCGCGAGACCGCGGTGAAGGGCGGCCTCAACACCGGCTACAAGATTCGTAACAAGGAAGGCTACTTCCCCGTTCCTCCCACCGACAGCCTCCAGGACATCCGCACCGAGATGGTGCTCGAGATGGAGCGCGTCGGCATTCGCGTCGAGAAGCAGCACCACGAAGTCGCGACCGCCGGACAGGCCGAAATCGACATGCGCTTCCAGCCCTTGGTAAAGATGGCCGACTGGCTCACCTGGTACAAATACATCGTCAAGAACGTCGCCAAGCGCCACGGCATGACCGCGACCTTCATGCCGAAGCCAATCTTCGGTGACAACGGCACTGGCATGCACACCCATCAGAGCATCTGGAAGGGCGAAACTCCGCTTTTCGCCGGCTCGGGCTACGCCGGGATGTCGGAGCTTGCGATGCACTACATCGCTGGCATCCTCCATCACGCGCCGTCGATCGCGGCCTTCACTAACCCCGGTACCAACTCGTATCGCCGCCTCGTGCCCGGTTTTGAAGCGCCGATCAACCTCGCATATTCGAGCCGCAACCGCTCGGC
This sequence comes from Candidatus Binataceae bacterium, assembly GCA_030037595.1. GTDB lineage: Bacteria > Desulfobacterota > Binatia > Binatales > Binataceae > JASHPB01. The sequence goes on along the minus strand of JASHQJ010000135.1, from coordinate 1,823 downwards.
TTCGGTGCGTATCCCGATGTACTCGCCGTCGCCCAAGGCCAAGCGTATCGAGGTGCGCTTCCCCGACCCGACCTGCAATCCGTATCTCGCGTTCTCCGCGATGATGATGGCGGGTCTCGACGGTATCCAGCGCCGGCTCGATCCGGGACAGCCTCTCGACAAAGACATCTACGCGCTGTCGCCAGCCGAGCTCGCTGAGGTACCGAGCATGCCGCCCTCGCTCGAGGCCTCGCTCGAGAACCTCAAGAACGATCACGAGTACCTCCTGAAGGGCGACGTGTTCACCGAAGATCTGATCGAAACCTGGATCGACTACAAGATGAGCAAGGAAGTGAGCGCGATTCGGCTGCGGCCGCATCCGTACGAGTTCGCGCTTTATTACGACGCGTGATCTCCTCCTGTTGCCCTCGCCCCGGGCGAGGGTAGGGCTCAACGAAACGGCGGCGGGTGTCAAAGCCCGCCGTCGTTTCTTCATTTCATTCGGAATTCAGCGCGGCAGTGGATGCTCGCGGCGGAACTCCGCCGCTGCGTCCGCCATCGACATGAACGTCACCTCGCGGTGTCCCGCGAAATGATCGATCAGCCGCTCGAGCATAAGCATCCGATGGCCTCGGCCGATGACCTGCGGATGCATCGTCAGTGTGTAGATGCCATTCCCGATTCGTTCGTAAAGATAGTCAAAGTCGCCCGCCCAGATTTCGTAAATCGCCGACGGTGACGACAACCCTTGCTGGATTCCGGCGCGGCTCGTCACGTACTCGAAGGCCGGAAAATCATCGAGGCCCCAGGTGAACGGAATTTCAACGAGGTCGATCGATTTGCCGAACTGGTATGGCCCGTCGGCCTGCGGGTTGTCCCCCTCGCGCATGTAATAGGCTGAAAAGTCGTCTGCCATCAGGCTCGAGTCGTATGAAAACCCGCGCTCGCGGAGCAGCTTCACCATGTTGAAGCTGAGTCCCGCGCCTGGAGAACGAAATCCAATCGGCTTGCGTCCCGTCATCCGCTCGAGCACCGCGGTTCCGCGATCGAGGATCGCGGCCTCGTCATCGGCGTCCTTCGGATGCGTATGCAGGTAGCCATGATGGCCAATCTCGTGACCATTCTGGGCGAGGCGCTCGATAATCGCGGGAAAAGTCTCGGCGCTGTGCCCCGGCACGAACCAGGTCGAGCGGATGCCGCGCTCGTGCAGCAGGTTGAGCAGCCGCTCGGCGCCGACGCGCCCGAACTCGCCGCGCGATATCGCGCTCAGCGACGATGCTCGAAAGCCGCCGAGCCAGAGCGAGATCGCATCAAAGTCGAAGGTGAGACAAACGCTGATTCGCTTTTCCATGACGCTCTTCTCTCCTTGTCACAGTGATCTTGGCGCAAGTGCAGGAATCTATCGAATGCCCGCGGCGCCTGTCCTGAGAGTCCGTGAAGAAACTTAATCTTGGGAAATTCGCAACCGCAAACCAGTCATTCCGAGCACCGCGAGGAATCCGAGGCCGCTGCGGCCGCCGCCGCGATATTGAGAGTCCAACTAACGATCGCGCGCCAAGTGCATCGCACAGCGTCGACCCTTCGGCGCCCCGCTACCACCGCGGCTCGTTCAGGATGACACATTGGTTGAACCGTAGTTGCTTCCTCTCATCCTGAGCGAGCGCTGCGCGAGTCGAAGCGACCGTATTGGGAGTCAAGCGGTCGGCATCATCCGCGCGACCCCCGTCAGGTCTTTGAGGGGGCGGCGCGGATGATGCTCGATGGGTCAAGCGGGTGCGGGGCATGGCGGCCTCCAAGGCGTGTGGCTTTTGAGCATCGCGTTAAGTATCAGGAGCAAGCGGCGC
>JASHQJ010000134.1 GCA_030037595.1 Candidatus Binataceae bacterium | reverse complement strand
ATCGGCGTAGCCGTAGCTCGCGATCTTTTCGGAATAGATTTCGATTCGTCCCGAGGGGGTGGGTAAAGCGTACTGGTCAGGGTTTTCACGGAAGTCCTTGAACAGCACATGGGGCGCCGAAGTCTCGGGAATTTCGAGATAGCCGCGATTCCAGAATTCATCGAATTGCGGCCATTCGAAGCCATCTTCCGATGCCTTGTTTCGCGCGACGTCATAGATATGACGCAGCCATTGCTCCGAATCGCGGCCTTCGCTGAACGACTCGGTTGCACCGAAGCGCTCCGCCAGCGAGAGGAAGATCGAGAAATCGTCGCGTGCTTCTTGCTGGGGATCGATCGCGCGCTTCATCGCAAGAATGAACCGGTCGCGTGCACTCGCGCCTATGTCGTCGCGCTCGAGAGCGGTAGTCGCCGGCAGCACAATATCAGCGTGCTTCGCAGTTGCCGTCCACCATGGATCGTGAACAACGATCGTCGCAGGTTGACGCCATGCGCGAATCAACCGATTGATATCCTGATGATGGTGAAAGGGATTCCCGCCACACCAATAGACGAGCTCTATCTTGGGATAAACGTAATCGCGTCCATCGTAGTGGTATGACTGCCCTGGATTGAGCAGCATGTCCGCGACGCGCGCGACCGGAATAAAACTTCGAATGGGATTGTGGCCTACAGGAAGCGTTGGCAGCGGCGCGTCCTGTTTCAGACCCGCCAGCCCTTCCATACTGCCGTAGCCGAAACCGATACCTCCGCCTGGAAGTCCTATCTGGCCGACGGCGGCGGCCAAGGCGATTGCGGCCCACATTGGTTGCTCGCCGTGAACGGCGCGTTGCAACGACCAGTTGACGTTGATGAAGGTTCGGCTCGCTGCCATCTGTCGCGCCAGGTCGCGAATCCTGGCGGCCGAAATCTCACTAAGCCCCGCCGCCCAATCGGCAGACTTCGCTACGCCATCTTCACGCCCAAGCAGATACTCACGAAACCGATCGAACCCCGCACAATAGCGAGCGACGAAGTCAGCGTCGTAGAGACCCTCGACAATTAACGTATGCGTGAGCGCGAGCATGAGCGCGGTATCGGCATGCGGCCTCACAACCATCCATTCGGCCTCGAGAAATGCCGGGGCATCATCTCGCATCGGACTTATGTTGCAAAATTTGATTCCAGCCGCCTTGGCCTTTTCGAGCCATCCACGCGTGATGTGCTCGCCCATCCCACCGGGAGTTACCTGCGTGTTGCGTATCGGCACGCCGCCGAAGAAAACGACTAGGTCGGAATTGTCCGCGATGCTCTTCCAGCTTGTGCCGGGACCGTTCATGGCCTGAGGTGTGCCAAGTACATTCTTGACCAGAACAGCACCGGCCGCATTGCTGTAGGTGTCGCGCGAACCGGTGTATCCGCCAAGCGCACTCAGAAACCGCTGCAAGTGCGAGCGCGCATGGTGGAAGCGGCCGGCACTGCCCCATCCGTATGAACCGGCGAATATCGCCTGATTCCCGTGCTCACGTATCGTGCGCCGAAGCTCTCCCGCCACAAGATCCAACCCACGATCCCAGGATACCGAGACGTAACCATCGGCCCCGCGCCGATGCGTCTGGCTTCCCGGCCCATCTTCGAGCCAGCCTACGCGAACGGCAGGTCTCTTGACGCGGCTACGATCGTTCACGGCATCGGAAATCGATTTCAGTAGCGGCGAAGGATTAGGATCGTTGGAAAACGGTCGCACATCGGTCAAACGACCCTTCGTAACAATCGGCTCGAATGCACCCCAGTGGGAACTATTGAGTGCCATGCTAGCTCGCCACACCGCGCCAGGCGCCGACTTGGATCGTGAGTTCGATAACTTCCGGCGTCATTGCCGCTCTGCCTTGCGCTCGACTGCTCTGAATGCCGCACGACCGGCGTTGATGAGGATGCTATCGTTCTGCGGAGTGTGAATTCGCGAACAGAGTACGTCACGTAAGTGGCGCTCAAGTTCATTGACGCGGCTAAGACCCGGATTACCGGTCAATTCGATCGCACGCTCGACTGCTGCAATTGCGTTGGTCGTCACCGTCATCTTTACAAGGCCGCTTTCAGCCGCGGGTGGCGGTACGCCGCTGTCGGTACGAGTCGCGGCAGCGTCGATGAGCACGCGATTCGTGAGTAGTCGAGCATCGATCTCACCCACCGCCTCTTGAAATCGAGGCAACGTCGAAAGTGAGGCGCCGAGCGAGGTCGGCTTCCGTTGAGTCAAATAAGTCACCAGCCAATTTCGCGCGGCAATCGCGATGCCGTTGTAGAGTGCGGCGATGCCAAGTACGTACCATGCTGCCTGTACGTCATCAGGCTCACCCCAGTCCGCCGGCTTTCGAATATCGACGGCATGTTCAAGCGGAACAATCGCGTTCTCGAAGATGACGTCATGGCTGCCACTCGCCCGCATCCCAAGGTGATCCCATGTCTCGACGATCCTCACCCCGCGCGCCCGCGCCGGAACGAGAAAGGTCCCAACGCGCGGCTCAGCTTCCGCGGTCCTGGTCCAGACCATCAGCCAACTGAGGAGTGGAGCGCCGGTTGTGTAAATTTTGTGCCCCGAAATGCGCCAACCGTGAGAGGTTTGTTCGGCGGTGGTCGCGGGCATGCCGCCGCGAGCGGGCGTGCCGAGTTCAGGTTCGACGCGGAGCGCATTGATCAACGATCCATCGCTAACCGCCTCGCGCGCGAGGCGCTCGCGTATCTGCGCTGGCCATCGCGGACTGCGCGCTATTGTCGCGTGCATGAGGTATTGCATGGCGAGCACCAATGCAGTTGACGCATCGCCTTGAGCCGCTGCTCCAAGCACCGCACACGTGTCTGCAAGGCCAGCCCCATTACCGCCCAATTCGGTGGGAACCGTCAGCGCCAGCAGACCCGCCTCTTTGAGAAGCTTGAAATTCTCGAAGGGAAAACTCCCGTGGTGATCGTGCTCAGCCGCGAGCGCAGCGAACTCGGGCGCGACAAGCCGTGCTCTCTCCAGTGGTTTCAAACCGTCGAACTGCATGAGCTAAGGAATCTATCCGGCTGCAAGTGTTTCGGCGACGCGATGATTCTTTCGCAAGCGAGGGAAAAGCAGCTCGGCAACATAGTAGGCTTCTTCCAAGGCGGGATAGCCCGAAAGCACAAATGTGTCGATGCCGATTTCTTGATATTCACGAAACCGCTGCTCGAGTTTCACCGGATCGCCCACGAGCGCGGTGCCGGCACCTCCTCGCACCAGCCCGATGCCAGTCCAAAGGTTAGGACTGATCTCCAACTCGTCGCGTCTTCCACGATGTAACCGCACCATGCGGCGTTGCCCCTCTGAATCCATTCGCGCGAACGTCTGCTGTGCGAGCTCGATCGCGTCGTCACTCACGTACTTGATCAAGTCTTGAGCCGCCGTCCAGGCAGCGTGCTCCGTCTCACGAACAATAATATGCAGGCGGATTCCAAACCTTACCGTTCTACCGAGTTGCGCCGCTCGCCGCCGCACACGCGCGATCTTTTCAGCCACCTGCGCTGGCGGCTCACCCCAGGTCAGATAAACATCAACATGGCGCGCCGCTACTTCTATGCCTGCGGACGACGATCCGCCGAAAAAGAGCGGCACGTTCGGCTTCTGTTCTTTATCAATCAGCACCCGGCCGCTTCGCACCTTGATGTGGCGGCCCTCGAAGTTGACTTCTGTGCCCTCGACAAGGGGCCTAAAGACCGTAAGAAACTCGTCGGTAATCTGGTACCGCGTGTCGTGGTCAACGTGCAGTCCTTCGCCTGCGAGTTCGACCGGATCGCCGCCGGTCACGACGTTGATGAGGCATCTGCCGCCGGATACGCGATCGAGCGACACTGCCATTCGTGCTGATACCGTAGGCGAGACCAGGCCGGGACGCACCGCGACGAGGAACTTCATGTTCCTCGTGACTGGCGCCAGCGAACTTGCAATTACCCACGCGTCTTCGCAGGAACGCCCGGTTGGTAGTAACGCGCCAGCGAAGCCAAGTCCGTCTACTGCCTCGCCGATTTGCCGCAGGTAGGAAGGAGTGGCGTGCCGGCTTCCGAACGTAGTTCCAAGGTAGCGGCTGTCTCCATGAGTTGGGATGTACCAGAAGATATCCATCGAATTTTCTCTTTTTTTTGCTGAACCGTACTCTTAACTGATAAGCGGGGTGCGCGGGCGGAATGGCTGATGCCGAGCAACCACCCGCCCGCGCGTGAGCGAGCCAGTGCTCCCCCCTGGAGGGCCAGATTTAGGATGCAGCGGTGTTGGCCGCTTCCGCGTGTGCTTTTTCCTTCTTTCGAGTCACGCTCAGTCTCATCTCAGTTCAACGATGCCCAAAACAAAATGTCGTTCGGGACCGGATGGGCAATCGGGGTAACGGCGCGAGCCGTTCGAGTACTCGAAGAAATGACTTTGGGATGCGGCGCTCGACTTTCTTCGCTAACGCTCGCCCTCAAAGCCTGGAAATAAGGCTCATCCAGCAACTCAAATGCTATAGGCTCGAATGCCGCCATCAGGTGCATAAAAGCCTTGAAGGCTGGCGCTCCATCGCTGTCGTTCAAATCGCGATCGACCTTTGCGCCTGAGAAATGCTCTCGGAGCCATCTAAACATGCGCATTGCTTAGCTCCTTTCCTTGAACGCGAGTTGCGACTGGTTGTTGTCCGTGAGCAGCAGGTTTCGGCAACAGATCGCCAATCAGGTGACTCGCAAGCGACGCGGCTTGCCGTCGGATCTCACTGATCGCGGTTGACTCCCATAACGTCGCGCGGCGCGCCGGACCGATAGTAAACAGCACCTGCGAGGAGACTCCGGACTCGTCGATCAGCGCCCCGAGATCATCCGTCAAAAGACCGAGCGAAAGAGGATCGACCTTAGCGAGGCCGCTTTGCAAAAGCTGAACGATAAGCGGATCAGACCATCGTCGATAGTCACTCTCCGGACCCGAGCAATCGATTATCCGCGACACTTTAAGGTCGCATTCATCGTGTCCGCCGCGACGCGCGATTCGAACTGCGATCGATCCGCCCGGAACGGACGACGCCTTCTTTATTCGCCCGGTGTGAAGTACCAAGCGCCCGTTCCATCGCATCTCGTCGATCTTTCGCGCTACTTCCAGCGGCATTCGATGACGACGGACCTCCCAATAGATACGAAGATGACGGAGAAAGCGCGAACGTTCTTCTAGCGACCAATTCGCCCAGATACTGGGTGAGTTAGCCCGCAGAAGATCCACGATCGATGGTCCATCGTGCCCTTGCTGCACCAGACCCCTGACAAAACGCAACAATCCGCGAGCCGTACTTACTCCCTCGGGTCGCACTGCACTGGAAGCCTTTTGTCGGCTTCTGACAGAATGCACCTGCGGCCATTTGCCGTGGCGCGAAACGGCATGAATCGCACCACGGTGCGCGAGCTCATCGAGGGCAAGAGCTGTATCTACGGCAGTCAGACCGGTACCAACCAAAAGCACGGGCAGCGCCGGATCGAGATCGTCAAGCGCCGCCCCGGACCAGGCTGAGAAAGTCGGCACATCGTTGCTGGCGAATCGACTCGCGGCGGAGTGATGCCCTAGAGCGAGGACCACCCGGTCCGCGACAATTCCGATATCGTCGCTCAGCCATACGCGAACCGTTTCCTCGGAAACTTCGAGTCGCGTCGCCCGCGTCCGATAGTGATCGGTCGCCAACCGCCGAGGTGCCAGACCTTCATGCTCGTAGAGAGTGTCCGCCAGGTAGTCGCCGTACAGCGAGCGTCTTACAAACGATTCAGGTCCATAACCGAGAGACGTATTCTTGCGCAGCCACCGCACAAAGTGATCTGGTTGGTCAGGTAAAGCGCTCATCTGACCCGCGACTACGTTGAGAAGGTGCCTCGTGAACGGAGTTGAGTAGGCGATGCCGCCTCCCAGATTGGCGCGGGGTTCGATGAAAACGATCTTGAGCGGATCGCTAGCTCTTCTCAGAAGTTGGATCGCCAACAGCGCGCCACTTGCTCCGCCGCCAACGATCGCAACCGTACAGGCGGGTCCACGACGGCGCATTCTGCGAGTTTCCACGGAATTCATCCGGCGCATACTCATCCTGCTCGAATCATTTCTCGGAAGCTCGAAACAATAAAATCCATTGATTTACTAGACTACTCACCGTAACGATTGAAACGACCTGGTGCAAGCCCGCCCAGCGAATTGATGAAATTCACAAGGCGACGCGAGCGGCTGAATGTTCGCGAACGCCAGCGGGAAATACGCATCCTTGACACAGCCAGCCAAATCAAACTATTAAGTCGATTGACTTTATTTGATATCGTCTGCCCTCGACTCTGTTTTCCCAACCGGGATGGCCGTCGAGGCGCCGGCGGCGGAGATCCGAAATGCCTCGATGGTACGAGGACAACTCGAAATCGATTGGACGAACTCCCTTGGTCAGACTCAACCGCGTTATCGACGGCGCGCCCGTGACAGCCCTCGGCAAGATCGAGGGACGTAATCCCGCCTATTCAGTGAAATGCCGAATCGGCGCAGCGATGGTTTGGGACGCCGAACAACAAGGATTGATCGGCAGAGACAGAGAACTGGTCGAACCCACCAGTGGCAATACAGGGATTGCGCTCGCCTTCGTCGCGGCGGCACGCAAAATTCCGCTCACGCTGACGATGCCCGAGACCATGAGTCTTGAAAGGCGCAAGCTGTTGCTCGCGTATGGCGCGAAACTGGTACTAACCGAGGGTTCCAAAGGAATGAGCGGCGCGATTGCCAAGGCGGAGCAGATTGTTGCCTCGGCGCCGGATCGTTACCTCTTGCTGCAGCAATTCCGGAATCCCGCGAATCCTGCAATTCACCAAGCTACGACTGGGCCCGAGATTTGGGAGGACACTGAAGGAGCAATCGATATCCTCGTGTCCGGAGTCGGAACTGGCGGGACAATAACCGGCGTCTCACGCTATATCAAAAAGACCAAGGCTAAACCGATCGTCTCGGTCGCCGTAGAGCCTTCGGACAGCCCGGTTCTCACTCAGCGTCGCGCCGGCCAGCCGCTCAAGCCCGGAGCGCATAAGATCCAGGGAATCGGGGCGGGCTTCGTGCCCGAGGTCCTCGATCTTTCGCTCGTCGATGAGATTGAGCAGGTAACGAACGAAGAGGCCATCCTCTATGCGCGCCGACTCACGCGCGAAGAAGGTATCCTCGCAGGAATTTCGTCGGGCGCCGCGGCCGCGGTTGCGGCGCGAATCGCTCGGCGGCCGGAGAACGTAGGCAAGACGATCGTCGCCATCCTGCCCGATTCAGGAGAACGCTATCTAAGCACTGCGCTGTTCGAGGGCGTCTTCAACGCCAAAGGCATCGCGGCATGACCATTGGCAGCGAACATAGCTTCCCCGGCGAACACTGGGAACTCGATCGGATAGTCGCTGAACTGCGAGTCTCGCGAGGAAAGCACCCGCGTAACGACCACGGTGCGCATGCCAGTTTCCAAATGCCCTCGCGGGAGGCACTGCACGCGATCATCGACGGTCTTTTCGGCGTACTCTTCCCCACGCATTTTGGCTCCGCCGATCTCAATGACGAGGGCCTCGACTATTACGTCGGGCACACACTAGACAAAACTCTACGCCTGCTTCACGAGCAGGTAGCCCGTGAACTTCAATTCCCGTCATCCGAATCCTCTGAAGGCAAAGCCGCTGTGGACCATCGGGCATTCGAAATCACCCGAGGGTTTGCGGCTCGACTGCCCAAAGTTCGCGCACTTCTGGAAACAGATATCCGCGCAGCGTACCAGGGCGATCCGGCGGCCAAATCGATCGAGGAAGTTCGCTTCTGTTATCCAGGTATCACCGCCGTCACCTATCATCGGACCGCGCACGAGCTTCATCTGCTCGGCGCACCACTCCTCGCTCGGATAATTGCCGAACTTGCGCATTCCGCGACCGGGATTGACATTCATCCTGGCGCCCAAATAGGCGGCAGCTTCTTTATCGATCACGGTACCGGCGTTGTAATCGGCGAGACCGCCATCATCGGCGAACGTGTACGTCTGTACCAGGCCGTGACGCTGGGCGCCAAGCGTTTCCCGGCCGGTGACAATGGCGTGCTTGTGAAAGGTGCGCCGCGACATCCGATAGTCGAAGACGACGTCGTTATCTACTCCGGTGCAACGATCCTCGGCCGCATAACGATTGGTCGCGGCTCAACTATCGGCGGCAATGTCTGGATCACGCGTGACGTACCGCCGGGGAGTCATGTTACGCAGGCTTTGGCACGCAGCGAGGCCTTCGATGACGGCGGCGGAATATAGATGAAGAAAGGTCGTCGCCCTCGGATCAAAGAAAAATTCTTACTCGTCGAACAACGCTTTGCTTAAGTCTCATGTATCTATGATCCGAGCAATTCGCTCGTGAACCATCATCTCGACGACGTAAAAATATAAGTGACTCAGTAGGGTTAGTGCATTCGTGGCACAATAGTTTCCCGATTATAGAGCGTATTTTCGAGATGCATGATTAACTGCTCCAATCTGGAATTCCAGCTATCTAGTGGACTGCTCACTCTAAGAAGTTCCTGCTGTTCCAAGAAAAGCTAGATTAACAGATGGACGATAAATGCACTGAATCTGGTTACAGGCCTAATCTGCGAGACATTAGTTAGCCACCGCGCTATCATCCACTCTGGTCGCCCTTCGAGAACCTCCATTAAATCGAAAACACAGGCCTAACTTCGCGTAACCAAGGAAGTTTCAATGCCAGATCCGCAGCGTCCATTAGCACCGCATACGCTCAGCGTTCCCGCAGCTCGCACGCTGTCCAATCCAACATTGACTGTACCGCAGATGCTTGCGGAATCGCCCCGCTGGCTGCTGCATCTACTGCCATGGCTGAACGTGCCGGGCGGCGTCTACCAGGTAAACCGCAGGAAGATCGTATTGCGGCAGAGCGGGCGTATCCCAATCTCCTTGGTCGACGACAAGGCGGTGATCGAGCCGGCGGCACTTCGCGGGCTATCGTTGCTGCGCCCCGCTGAAGACGATTTGCTTACGGCGATCGCCGGGCTCCTCGTGGAGGAACGCCGCGGCGCCGGCGAGGATCTCTACAAGGAAGGCGACACAGGCGAAAAATTTTACATCATCGTTCGCGGCAAAGTGGAAATCACGACTACAGACGCACACGGCGAAAAGCTCAGGCTAGCGCTCTATGGTGACGGCGATTTCTTCGGCGAAACGGCCTTGCTGAACGAGTGGCGGCATACAACGACGGCTCAGACGCTCATCCCCAGCATCTTTTTAACTCTGGATCGCGCCCGCTTCCGCGCTTTGCTCGAGGGATCGGCCGAACTGCGCACAGCTTTCGAGGCTCTCATCCGATTCCGTGAAGAAGGTGGCGTCAAACACAATGAATCTGGCGAGGCGGGTATCGATATAGCCTCCTACCACGAAGGTGAGGAACCGGAGCTGCAGCGAACCTTCGTCGATTACGAGGAGGTCCCACGCCAATACCAGCTTCAGACCATCCAGACCGTGATCCGTCTGCACACGCGCATTACCGATCTTTACAACAACGTATACGACCAGCTGCGCGAACAACTGCGACTCACGATTCAAGGGATGAAGGAACGAGAGGAGTCGGAAATCATCAACGATCCCGAATTTGGTTTGCTTAACGCTGCCGTGCCCTCGATGCGGATCCGTACACGCTCGGGTCCGCCGACGCCTGACGATCTCGACGATTTGCTGGCACACGTCTGGAAGGAGCCCGCTTTCTTCCTCGCTCATCCACGCGCAATCGCTGCTTTCGGCCGCGAATGCACCCGACGCGGTGTGCCGCCTCCTACAGTGCAGATGTATGGCGCTCCGTTCATAACATGGCGCGGTGTGCCGTTGGTGCCGACCAATAAGCTTCCGATCAATCGCTCGGCTGGCTCACGAATTCCTCACGTCACTAACCGCGACGTGGAAGGAACGGCGGGGCTCACCAGCATCCTGCTGATGCGAGTAGGAGAGCAAAAGCAGGGAGTCGTCGGATTGCATCAGACCGGACTGCCGGGCGAGCAGATGCCCGGGCTTTCAGTGCGCTTCATGGGTATCGATAACTACTCGACCGCTTCCTATCTGGTGACCTTGTACTTTTCAACCGCTGTACTCACTGAAGATGCACTTGGCATTCTCGAGAACGTCGAAGTAGGCAACTACCATGACTACGAGTGACGGCGGCGAAGCCGCCGCCGTCCTTCCCGGTGTAACGGCCGTCAGGGCACCAGGCGTTGGCGACGAGGCGGTTTTCGATCGAATAGCAGCTAATCTGCTCGGTTCGATTCCAGGTGTCGCTCCCTCGTCGGTCCCCAACCCGGATTCCGCTGGTCAAGCTGCTCTTACTGCGGCACGAACGACCAGTCCGCTCGCACCCACACCGGGGGTACCTAGCCCAACTGCAGTCGTCAGCAGCGCAGCGACACCTCTTGCTGGAGTCGGCATTCCGGCAGCGCCACTGTTCGACGCACCGATTCGTCAGTCGCAGTTTCCGGCTCCAATGAATCTCGAGAGCGCGGCCGCTCAAACTACGTTGTCAACCTTGTCAACCGCTCCGAGTGTCGCAGTGGGCTCCGCAGCTCGCACGGTCACCCTTCCGCCAGGCTTCATCATCCACGACGGGTCACTGCCGCGGCTCTTCGACGATGCACCAGGCTCGGTAGCACTAAGCGGCGCTGGTTCGCCCGCATATTACTTCCTGACGCCGCCGACATCGCGAGTTGAACCTGCGCCTTCCCACTTCAATCGACGTTTGTTCGACGTCAACGACATCAGGCGCGACTTTCCAATTCTCAACGAACGTGTCCATGGCCGAAAGCTCGTGTGGCTGGATAACGCCGCAACAACGCAAAAGCCGCAGGCAGTCATCGATCGACTTGTTCACTACTACTCACATGAGTACTCCAACGTGCATCGCGCCGCCCACGAGCTGGCAGCTCGCTCAACTGAGGCTTATGAAAACGCTCGCGACAAACTGCGGCAATTTATCGGCGCCGGCGCGCCGGAAGAAATTGTTTTCGTTCGAGGTACGACGGAGGCCATCAATCTCGTCGCAGGCAGCTACGGCCGCAAATTCATCAGCAAGGGTGACGAGATCGTGCTCTCAACGCTGGAGCATCACTCTAACATCGTCCCCTGGCAGTTTCTGGCGGAGCAAGTCGGCGCGGTCATTCGAGTAGTACCGGTAACAGACCGGGGCGAGGTGCTACTTAGCGACTTCGAGCGCGCGCTCACCACGCGAACGAAATTCGTGGCGCTCACACACGTCTCCAACGCGCTGGGCACGATTTTGCCTGTGCGCGAGATGATCGATATCGCACATCGCCGCGGCGCTCGGGTGCTCATCGATGGCGCTCAGGCCGTGTCACACTTTCCGGTCGATGTGCGGGCCTTGGACGCTGACTTTTACGTCTTGTCAGGTCACAAAATGTTCGGGCCTAGCGCGATCGGAGTTCTCTACGGCAAGAAGGCACTCCTTGACGAGATGCCGCCATGGCAAGGCGGCGGCAACATGATCCAGCATGTAACGTTCGAGAACAGTACCTTCGCTGATCCGCCCTCACGCTTCGAAGCTGGAACTGCGGCTCTTGGTCCTGCGGTCGGCCTCGGTGCGGCGGCCGACTTTCTGCAACGTATAGGGATGGATAATGTCGCTCGTCACGAGCGCGAGCTCTTGTACTATGCGACCGAGGCGCTGGCGAGAATCCCCGGAGTGCGGCTGATCGGAACGGCACCTGAGAAAGCCGGCGTCGTTTCATTCGTGACCGATCAGATCCCTGCTGAAGAGATGGGCAAAATCCTCGACCAGGAGGGCATCGCAGTGCGAGCCGGCCATCATTGCGCGCAACCCACGATGGCGCGTTTTGGTTTGGAAAGTACCGTGCGCCCCTCGCTCGCGCTCTATAACACTCACGAAGAGATCGATCATCTAGCGCGCACGGTTCGACGAGCATTACAGAGCTAGAACCCGGGCGGGGAACCCGCGGCCACAAAGATGGCGGATGTTCTGCCTTTTCTTTGAGACTGGGTCGCAAGCTTCTGTCCATTGACGGCAGGCTCTTGACTCTCGAAGCATCAAAGGAGAGCGTCGACTTCTACCCGTTCCGACAATCCGCCGCATGCGTCGATGACTGACGAGTTTGATTCTCTGAGCAATGGTGGATTCCTAACGACGTTCATGGGCTCGCCGGATGGTGCGAATCCGGGTCGTCTCGTCGAGTACGATTCAACCCAACATTCGTGCAAGCCTGGCCGCTCAATCCTCCCAACGATGGCTTCGATCCGCACGGCCTGGCGATCGATGAAGCTCATAATCTGATCCTGACTAGCGACTTCATCTGCCCGCTTCATACGCTTAATGTTGCCGGTGGAGACGAGGTCATCCTGCGTGGGAGCGTCCGAGTGTGGGACTTCAATAGTCGCTCAATAGTGAGGAAGATCGTAGTAGGCAATCCAAACAATCCCGCAGGCACTATCGATGTAGGACTAATTCCACACGATCCGCTCCTGCGTGCCTTCACAGCCGGGATGGCGGACAACAAGCTCTACCTGATCGACACGCAGCACGGATCAGCGACCCCGGTGTACGACTTTTCTCCGTTCGCCATCGCCGGTACTCCATTGTGGCCGCAACTTTTTCGGATAAAAGCAAGGGTACGCGCCTCTTCATCACCCTCAACTACTCAGGCAATGCCGGTAAGGTGGTTGATCTCGATATCTCGAATCCTTTGCATCCGACAACGCTCGACGTGGTCGATCTAGGACCGGGCTCAGGTCCCCACGACATCAGGCTCACCAATGACGAACAGCGGCTGGTGGTGTCTGACTATTTTCTGGTTGAGGACCTCGTGCCGGGTGGTGTTGTGAAGGCTGAAGGCGACCACAAGATTCACGTGTTCGACGTCAGCAGCAATGGTATCACTCTAGATCCGCGATTCGATCTCGATTTTAACCGCGATATCAAGACGGGGCCCGCGCGACCGCACGGATTTGTGTTTCTACGCGCGGGCCACGATCTTTAATCTAAGGGCCTAAAACGCAGCCCCTTGATGAGCAGAATCGGACCTGCGGATTAAGTTTGAATCCGCATGTTCTGAATCGCATCGCACCACCAAAGGGTTGGTTTAATTCGGTAGTTCTGTACTGGCGCGCACGAATTCGCCAACCCTATCTATCGCCTCTTGCCCCTCATCGCGCATAGGTGCAAACAGCTGCCAGACGTCAATCATTGCGGGGCCATTTCTCGATGGTAACGTCGACGCCCGCCTGTTTTGCACGCTCTGCTAATCGTGTCGAATCATCAAGCGCGGCCCCGGAAAATCGTTATCCTTCGTGGCAATCTTCACCGATCCGCAGTCGTGCTGCCTAGCTTGCTCAGGATTTCACCCAAAAGGGTTCCCCAAAAACCTCGTATGCTTGCCTGCCGCTCAACTAGTGGGCATCCGCTTTTCTGCTGACCAGTCGAGGATTTGCCAAAAATTATTATAGTAATTCGATTGACTAACTATTGTCTCTTCTCGCACATTACGATAACAACTCCGTTGCAAGGAAATTGATGCGCGTGCCTTACCTCCGGGAGGGCCACAGAGGGATCGCACGAACGGGCTGATGCGCGGCAGGGCCTGTGGGTAATTGCGCTCCCCGTCGCAGGAATCGGATCGACCAAAAGATGAAGAACGTCCAACGATGGCTTAACTTCGGCGGTTTGGCCTCAGTTTTCTTGGCCTTTGCCTTGATTTTCGCGAAGAATGCGCCGGGCCGCACCACCAATCAGCTGCTGAATGTTTCGTATGATCCTACTCGTGAACTCTACGAAGAGCTCAACACGCAGTTCATCGATCAATACGAAAGGCAGACGGGTCAACATCTTACTATCGTTCAATCCCACGGGGGTTCTTCGCGCCAAGCCCGCAAAGTAATTAGCGGCGAAGAACGCGCCGATGTTGTTACGCTGGGCCTTTACAGCGATGTGGATGCGCTGCGCAAGCGTGGACTGATCGCCAACGGATGGGCCGACCGTTTGCCAAATCATTCATGTCCCTACACTTCCACTATCGTTTTTGTTGTGCGCCAAGGTAATCCGAAAGGAATCCTGGACTGGCCTGACCTGGTGCGGTCTGATGTTCAGATAATAACGCCGGATCCGAAGACCTCCGGCAACGGAAAATTAAGCATCCTCGCCGCGTGGGGTGCGATAGTGACCCGCGGTGGAACCGAGACACAGGCGCGCGACTATATCAAAGCCTTCTATGAACATGCACCTGTGATGGACCCAGGCGCGCGGAGTGCTGCCATGACCTTCACGCTAAAGGAAGTCGGAGATGTTCAGTTGACTTGGGAGAACGAGGCTATTCGTGAAGTCGGGGATTCCCGCGGAAAACTTGAAGTTGTCTATCCACCGGTAAGTATACTCGCCGAGCCCTACGTTGCATGGATCGATGCCAATGTCGCTAGACGAGGGACCCAGGCCGCCGCGCAGGCATATCTTAGGTTCCTCTTCACTGATGAAGCGCAGCAAACTATCGCAAGCCTCGGGTATCGGCCGTACAAACAATCGGCACGGTCCGCGGCTCAGCTACATGCGATAAGCCTTTTCCCGGTTACCGCGATAGCCGGCAGCTGGGACGATGCACAGCAAAAATTCTTTGCAGAAAACGGAATCGTCGACAGCCTCGTCGGTTCGCGATCCAACCAGTAAAAACATGAGTCTCACCCTGGTGCGGACCACTAGCCCAGCAAAAGCTCAACGATCCTCTCGTCTTCCTTTCGAAATGGTTTACAGCTCGGACGAACTCAGGAGAGATGTTCTGGCGGGGCTTACCGTTGCTGCCATCTCCCTGCCTCAAGCGATGGCGTATGCACTCCTCGCCGGCGTAGATCCCCGCTATGGTCTGTATTCAGCGATCGTGGTAACCGCGGTAGCTTCGATGTTTGGCTCCTCGTCACATCTCATCAATGGACCGACCAGTGCTATATCGCTGGTAGTGTTCGGCGCGCTTTCAGTCTTTGATCCCGAACAGAAGATTGAAGCGGCCGAAGCAATGTTTCTGATCGGCGTCATGGTTGGCGCAATTCAGATTTTCATTTCGGTGTTCAGACTCGGCGATCTGACGCGATATATCTCTGAATCCGTGATTCTCGGATTCATGGCCGCTGCTGCAACGCTCTTGGCGGTCGGCCAAATTGGCAATGCTCTAGGAGTTCATGACAAGGGTACCGGAGCGCAGCATGTCCTTTATCGCTTGTGGCTCACTCTCAGCCAGGGTGATCCTTACAATATCAGGGCGTTAAGTGTAACTGCGGCAACTCTTCTGCTGGCGCTGATCATTCGGCGGTTGGTTCGACACTACAAGCTGCCGCAGCTTGATATGCTCGCCGCTCTGGTAATCGTCGCGGCAACTGCGTATTTTCTCGGCTGGACGCAATCAGGCAAATACGGAAAGACTGTTATAGCTGTCGCCGGTTCGGTGCCTTCCAGTTTACCCACCTTCCATATTCCTGCTGTCAAGTTGAGCTGGATACGAGATTTGGGGTCGCAGAGCATTGCGATTGCGTTCCTTGGTCTCCTGGAAGCTATGGCGATCGCGAAATCAATCGCTAACCAGACGCGCCAAAAGTTTGATTTCAATCGCCAATGTTTGGCTGAAGGGCTGGCAAATCTCGTAGGCGGATTTTTCAGGTGTCTGCCCGGCTCGGGTTCATTGTCGAGATCAGCGATCAATTTCCAGGCAGGTGCAGCGACCAGGTTTTCAGGCATAGTCGTTGCGATATCCGTCGCGATCGCTTTAATGGCATTTGCCCCCCTTGCTCAATATGTTCCAAAGGCCGCCCTGGCTGCACTGTTACTAATAACGGCTCTTCGACTTATTGAGCCGAAGAGAATTCGTTACGCGTTCCGTGCCTCGAGCCTCGATGCCGCAGTACTGGCGATAACCGCGATAACGGGACTCGCGCTCGGACTCGACGAGGCGATTCTGATTGGCGTTGGCTTGTCCATTCTCCTGTTTGTTCCGCGAGCTGCCAAACTCAGAGTAAGCGAACTTGTGGTTGACGATGACGCCGTAGTGCGGGAGAGACTGTTCGCCGATCCCTTCTGCAGGACTCTCCTACTGTATGACCTTGAGGGAGAATTATTCTTCGCAGCCGCCGCGGATTTGGAGCGCAACCTTTCGGAGCTGCTCAGCCGGGCTCTGACTGAGAACATCCGTTATATAGTGTTGCGCGTTAAGCGCGTGCGAAATCCCGATCTCGTCTGTCTCGAGCAACTAGAGCATTTCCTCAAGAACTCCGAGAAGCTAGGTGTTACCGTGCTACTAGCAGGAATCAGGTCGAACCTGCTTGAGGCGTTGCAGAGACTTCGATTTGACGATTGGTATCCGCCGGAACGACTCTTTTTGCAAGGAGCCGACGAAGATTCGGCGACGCTGGCCGCCATACGAACGGTGTATAGGCAGGCCAATGGCAAAGGCTCATGCGACCACTGCGACGCCAAACGAACCGAACTTAGCCGTTCGCGGGCGCTCTACTATCAAGTATGATTGGAGGCGGATGCGGAAAGCCAACCGTCCGACAGGTCGATACTCGCGCAAGGTCAGTAATCGAGCACCATGAAAAAAGAAATTCGGCTGAATGCGTTCGACATGAACTGTATCGGCCATCTATCCGCGGGACTTTGGACCCATCCACGCGACCGCGCCCACACCTACAAGGATCTTGAATATTGGATCGAACTAGCGAAGTTGCTCGAGCGCGGGAAGTTCGATGGGATTTTCCTGGCAGATGTGCTCGGAGTCTATGACGTCTACGGTGGAAGCGCGGATGCAGCCTTGCGCCAATGCGCCCAGGTGCCGGTCAATGATCCCGTGCTGGTCATACCCGCGATGGCTGCCGTGACAGAACATCTTGGCTTCGGCGTCACCTGCACACTTTCATTCGAGCCGCCGTATCAATTCGCCCGGCGAATGTCGACGTTAGATCATCTCACCAAAGGACGCGCTGGATGGAATATTGTTACGGGTTACCTTGACAGCGCTGCACGTGGCGCTGGACTTGACGCACAATCCGCCCATGATCTGCGCTATGACATCGCCGACGAATACATGGAGGTGGTTTACAAGCTATGGGAAGGGAGTTGGGAAGATGGCGCAGTAGTCCGTGATCGTGAAAATCGAATTTTCGCGCGCCCTGAAAAGGTCCACCAAATTCATCATCACGGAAAACATTACCGCGTCGACGCAATCCATCTCTGTGAACCCTCGCCGCAAAGGACGCCAGTGCTCTATCAGGCCGGCACATCGGCGCGGGGGCGCGAATTCGCGGGCAAACACGCGGAATGCGTTTTTCTCGGCGGCTCGAAATCAATCGTGGCG
>JASHQJ010000133.1 GCA_030037595.1 Candidatus Binataceae bacterium | reverse complement strand
CGTGCGGTCGTAATTGAGTCGCTGGCCGTCAAACACCAGTTGCTCATCATGAAGCGTGCGCGGCAGCGGGGTCCGAATTTGACCGAGTGGGATCGGGCGATTCTCGGACTCTGCGCGCTGGGTATCGCCCAGACGTTGGAGCAGGATGGCTGTGATCCTGAAGACTTCGACCCTCTTGCGTCTGCACCGAGCCTTGTTGAAGCGAAAGTATCGCCTTCTCTATACTCCAAGACGACGTGGCGGATCTGGTTCTGGAGCCAGAGCGATCTCGAACGCAAGCTCGATGACTACAAGGTGTTCTACAACCAATATCGCCGTCACACCGGACTCAAGGGGCGACGCCGGCGCAGCGGAACGGCGCACCTGCGCTACCGCACGTGTGCCTCGACTCCTATCGGTGGCGACAGCATTGTAATGGATTGTTTCAGACCCCAGCCGCGGCGTGAGCTGGAATTCGACACAGACACGCTCGCCATGCGACTCAAACTTAGTCGAAATTTCAGCTTTCCGCGCTGTCTGCGAAGTTTTTGCCCGGAAGAGTCGGCACTCATCTGTGAGCGCTGTAGGTCAATCTACTAATAGCAAACGGCATCAACAAACAGACTTACCCTTTGGTGCTCCGAGTGCTCGAATACAGACATTGTGAGTAGCTACGTCAGGATCTCCGTTCGACGGCAATGGGTGTTAGCTGCGCTCATCGGGCTAGTCCTGGCCGTTATGTATCTTGCGCTCAGGCCGCCGCTTTACGACATTGACGGCTTCCCGGATCGACTGGACGCGCTCGGTCCGGATGCGATTTCAAATCTCCAGCCAAATCATCTGCTCTGGATTCCATTTCAAATCACGCTCGTCAAGCTGTCGAGTTGGATTGGCTACCCGAACACAGTGCCTTTCCAGGTGGTAGGAATCCTGATCAATTCCAGCGTCCTGTTTTTTCTTTTCCTTTTGCTTTACGACCTCGGCCGAAGCTGGCTCTTCTCGATGCTGGCGGTGATTTTCGTCGCGTTCTCACCCTGGTTCTGGTACCTGGGTTTCGAAAACCGGCCATACCCGATCGTTTTTCTCTCGCTCGTCCTGTTTTTCTCCGCGTGGAATACGTCTTCAGGTGATCCTCCGTCCGGCTGGCGGCTCACCGCGTCGGGCGCATGCGTCGTGTTGGCGATCCTTATGCATCAGGCGATTGCGGTAATGGTGCCCGCGGCGATGCTCGTTCTTTGGTTTCGCGCACCCGCCGGTGAGGGGAATAGAGCCCTCCGCGTTGTGGTATGGGGCGGATCGATCGCTCTAATCGTTGGGGCTTTATACTTCGCAGCCTGGCGCGTGCTGATCGACGACCGGACTTTTTTGCAATGGGCTTCGGGATACCTCGGCGAGATCCACCCCATCGAGGCATCGGCAATGAGTCTGTTCAGCTTGTTTGCACGCTCGATAATAGGAATATTAGCGACCCTTGTCCAAAGCGCCCCGATTCAGAAGGCATTAAGTGGTCTTCCCTTGAAGACCATCCTGGATGTCTATGGCACCGCAGGGGTCATCGCAGTCGCCGCACTATCGATTGTGGCTCTACGTTCGACGCTCGTAATCGAGGCCATCCGCCTGCTTCGCGCGAACGCTCTCTTTGCACTGTCACTGCTGTGCGCCCTCTTCTGGTGCGCTTTCGTCCTCGTATGGGAACCATCAACGCCTAACTACTGGTCAGTCGTACTCTTCCCGATGCTGGTCTGTGCCGGACTACTGGTTCGTCAGGCGAAAGTGGAATTCCTGAAGGCGCCGGTTGTCGCACTGGTGGTGATCGTCAGCGCGTGGAACATCTACTTCAATTACCAGAATGATCGCGAGCTCGCTCGGAATTTTCCTGAGCCGAACCTCGCCGCAATCGAACAACATGTTGGCGCTCACGACCTATTTATCGTGCTCGCAAAGCGCGGTTGGCTTGGCGACATGGACTATGAATTGTTGTTCATGTGCCTGGACCATACGGAAGCGAAGAATAGAGGTGTCGCAATCCTTGAGGACCTCGTATATCCCTCCAAGGGCTCGGCGTCGTGGCAACGTGAACTCAGCGAACGAATCTCGTCGACGCTGACGGCCGGCAACCATGTGTATGTCGCGCATCACGTTTTGGACCCCGATTCATATGCTGATATCTGCGGAACTGACGATCCGACCACACCTTACGTCGATCCCCTTTGCGCGGCGGCCGACACGCGAGACTTAAGGCAACAAGTCGAGCAGATCCTCGCACCCTACGATCTGCGCGATTCGGATTTTCACGTAGGTGGAGATTACTACTACTTGCTGGTGCAAAAGACCTGAGGTCTTGGCCGATAACCTTCGGAGCGAACGACCAAGCGCAGCCGCAAATGCTGTGATTTGCAAAAATAATGAGCCGTCTTGAAAACTGTTCGGTGTTATCGTCGATTTTATGAACCGAGTGCTGACAAAGGGGATCCCAAGAACGATGAGTGCGTGACTGATTTGGTTGGGGATTGCGAGCGATGCCATCCAGTTACTGGCTGTGCCTAGTCAAATCTAAATCCGAACGTATCGATGATGGAGTCCGCCGAGAATCGGCATCGTGAGAATGCTGCAGACCTTCTGTGTGGGGTGGGACTGCGGCGCGTCTTTGTCCAACGACAGATGAGTGCGCACCTAGTTGTATTAGGAGGCGTAGGTCTTAAGAATCAGACGCAGGTGCGCCTCTCCAGACAACCTGTGCGGGGCGAATTCCAACTCGCGCCGCGGCCGAGTGTGAAACAAGCCATTGCAATGCTGGCGCCAGCGATCTGAGTCGAGGCGCGCGCCAGTTGAGGAGCGGGTACGCCGCTCTGTTGCGCCGGCGTTACTCCGACGAGGCCGATGTGACAGCGATGTTGATTGTAGTAAGTGTGATACGCCTCGAGCTTGCGCTCGAGATCGCTCTTACTCCAGAACCAGATCCGGTCCAAGTACTCGCGCCGGATGATTCCGATCAGTCGCTCGACAAAGGCATGCGAACGTGGCGTATCGGGGATGGTCTTAATCTCTTCGACCTCGAGCACCTGCAGATTCGCTCGCCAGAGCGCTGCAAGCCGAACAACGGATCGTGGTCGGAGCAAAGGCGCTCGGGCATAGCTTGCTTGGCGATCGCGCGATTGAACATCCGGCAGACCCGGATGCCGTCGAGATTGGCCGCGGCAACTCCAAAACCGAAGATTCGACGGGTGAAGATGTCCATCACCACCATGACCCAATAGCTCTTGAGAGAAGCGACTCGACGCGGAAAAGATTTGACGCTCCACAGGCGGTCCCTGGTATGTCCGATCGCCGCCAGCCAAGAGGGGCCGCCGTTCGGCCGTGGTCCGGGTCGATGGGGACCGCTCAGAATGCGCCGGCCCGCTCATTGACCGAACGTGCAAAGCGACTTTCATTCTCAACGCAGATGCGAGGTCCGCCGCATCGTACCGAGATTCCTCAAAGCC
This sequence comes from Candidatus Binataceae bacterium, assembly GCA_030037595.1. Lineage (GTDB taxonomy): Bacteria > Desulfobacterota > Binatia > Binatales > Binataceae > JASHPB01. Next base: position 6,862 of record JASHQJ010000133.1, on the reverse strand, counting down.
GCAGCTCGCAAAATGACGTGGACCAGTTTTTGACAAGCCACAACTTTGATCTTCGCGATGACTGACCAAATTGCGGAACGCGCGCGCAAACTAGGCGGAACCACGATCAAATCGATCGGCGATACCGCGAAGTATCAGCGGGTGAAGGACAACGAAGATGAACGCGTGGCGCCTGAACGAATGTTGCGTGAGCTTCGTGGCGATAACCTCGAATTCACGCGGAACCTGCGCTCCATGCACGACCTCTGCGAGAAACACAATGATGTCGCCACGGCGAATCTCATCGAGGTCTGGGTAGACGACGGAGCGGCGAACCTGGTTCCTGTCGGAATAGTGAACCCGGATTAGCTACCGAGCGTGCGCGGATAGCGATACAGTCGGTCAATAGCAGAAAAACACTTGCATTACTCGGAGTCTGTTATGTGCTGGAGCTTCAAAAGTCTGTTGAGCGGGCCACCATCCTGTCGCAGGAAGGTCGGCTGAGTTCGATTTGCCGAACCTCGCCGCCGACAGAGATTTCTTTGAAGCGGGCAAACCCAACAGAGCGCAGGGGGACAGAATGACCAATCCGGTCCTGATTGTCGGTGCTGGCCCGACCGGGCTCACCGCTGCGCTTGAGCTTTCGCGGCTTGGCATCCCGGTCCGCTTGATCGACAAGCGTGACCAAGCGGCCGCCACATCTCGTGCCATCGGCATTCAGTCGCGCACGCTCGAGCTGATGGATCAGCGAGGGCTAGCCGACGAGATGGTTCGGCTCGGCAACAAAGGACTCGGCGGTAGCGCCTATGGCGGCGGCAAACGCTTGTTCCGCCTCGATTTTGGCCATGTCGAAAGTCGATTTAACTACATGCTGTTCCTGTCGCAGGCCGAAACCGAACGAATCCTGCGCGCTGCTCTGGCTCGTAACGGCGTCGAGACGCAATGGTCGACCGAGCTGGTCTGGTTTGCGCAGGACGCGCTCTCGCGCGAGCCATCCCCGGTGAGCGCCCTGCTTGCCAGCGCGGACAGCACCCTCGAGCGCGTCTCGGCGCCTTGGCTGATCAGCGCTGAGGGCGCACACAGCATTGTGCGTACCACGGTGGCGCTCCCATTCGAGGGAAAGACACTTGACGAGAACTACGCTCTCGGCGACCTGCAAGCCGATGGCCCGCTCGCCGACTCTGATTTCCACATTTTCTCTTCTGAGCATGGCTTTATGGGCCTATTCCCGCACGGCGACGGGCATTTCCGCCTGATCGCGAGTCATCCACTGAGCACGCCCACGAGCGGCACCGCGCCATCACTTGAGGAGCTCCAAACCATTTACGATCAGCGCTCGCCAATCGCGGCGCGGTTTCACGATCTCAGTTGGAGTTCGTGGTTCCGCGTCAACAGCCGTATGGTCGGAAGGCTCAAGGTCGGCCGCCTGCTGCTCGGAGGCGACGCCGCCCACATCCACAGCCCCGCGGGTGCGCAAGGCATGAACACCGGCATCCAGGACATGATCAACCTCGCCTGGAAGGTTGCCCTCGTGGTACACGGCCAAGCACCAGAGGCGTTGCTCGACACGTATGAGCAGGACCGTCTACCGGTCATGCGCAACGTGCTCACCAAGACCGAGGCTCTGACGGCGTTGATCGGGACCGACAATGCGGTCACCCGAACGCTCTTCAACCACCTCGCGCCATGGATCGCTTCGACAAGCCTGGTGCAGGAGAACAGCAGCGCCCGCATCGCGCAGGTGGCACTCGACTATCGCGACGGTCCGCCTTCCTTCAATCATCCGCATGCCGGCAGCTTAAAGGCGGGCGATCGCGTGCCGGACATCGAGGTGCGGCGTCGGAGTGGGGCCATCTGGGCGGAATTAGGGCTCCAGTCTCTGCTCGATCCCTCCGGCTTCGTACTGCTCGTCAGCCAAGGCGACGAGCGGGCAGCCCCCGATCCGGCGCTCACCGCGGCCCTCGCCGAGTCAAGCGTGGGGGTAGAGCTAATTGAGCTCGCACCTCCGACCGGCGATGCTGGCAGGACGTTCCGCCACGAGCAGTATAGCGAGCGTCATGCTCGTGCGACCGGACGGCTATATCGCCGTGGCGGCGGATACCGGTACGGGACCGGCGGCGATCGAGCACTTCGTCCAACGTTGGCTGACGCCGCGCGCAAAGGCAGACCGATGACCTCCGAAGACATGCAACTCCCTTCTGCGACCTGCAGCCTCAGATCCTCTAAGGCAGCACGCGTGGTATGCGGTCATCAAAGACTCCATATGGTATCAATGTTGCGCCGGGCGCGCGGGTGAAATTACGACGCCGGCGCAAACGCCTTTGTGCTCAGCGATGCTTACACTGGGTGAAACCGAACCCATGTAAAGACAATCTAAATCAGTAGATTGAGTAATTTGATGCCAATTACAGGGTGATCCATGAAAGCTCTCGAGGAATCCGTTCGTGAGCTTCTCGACCGAGAGGCGATTCGCGATCTTCCAGTGCGTTACTGCGACTGTTTATGGAGAAAAGATCTCGAAGGTCTGCTCACTCTTTTTGCAGACAATGCTGTTTTCGTGATGAAGGGCACGGAGGTTAACGCTGTCTCGCGCGGCCTCGCAGCGATCAGGAGGATGCACGAAAAAGCTTTTGCTGAAACGACACCCCGCCTCTTCGTCCACAATCAAATCGTTAATTTGATCGGGACGGATCGCGCAAGCGGCCGATGCTGTGTAGAGGTGCGCAATCTGCGGGTTAACATGGAGTGGCTCGGAGTCGGCTACTTCGAAGACGAATACACAAGACAAGGCGATCAGTGGAAATTCGCGACGCGCCACCATTCGTTCGACGGAATAGACAGCAAGGTATATTTGAGAACTTTCATTCCTTGATTCTCACCTAGGTATGCAGGCATTGGAAGTGCGGCAATGCCAGGTGATGCGACCTCATCGACGGAAATACGCGACGATGATATGCGCAACAAGCAGACGAACCTCGGCAAGGAATACGCTCCAGCCGTTGGGCATAAAGTAAGCGGCGAAATGTTGCATGTTGAGCTGGCTTACAGTGTTGGAACCGGGCCCCCACCGACCACCATTGCTGCGGGAAGAGGCCGGCGATAAATTTGGTCCCCAAGTAGCCAAACACCCCTGCCGGTCCGATCTGCCATTTGTCCTGTCGAGCCTTGTGTTGGTGGCCGTCGGAAAAATGAAAGTGCGTCCTGCCGCAAACCGCCAGCTAACCTACGAGATTCTCAGTGGGCGAGAGCATCGTCACGAACACCGTATCTCCGAAGCCGGTAACCCGGTGAATGTTACCACTCTTGGAGTTTATGTACGGGTTCGAATTCAGCCGGAATGACTGGTCTGTTGATAAGGTTCCAGTTATCCGTCAGAGATACTGGCAGTACTGGTTGGAACTGCGTATTGATTACGGTCCGATCGGCGTGCCCGGTCGGCATATTAACCCAATAATTGTTCTCTTGAAGCGTGATGGACCAGATGCTGGAGATCGGGTTAGTTAGTTCTTTATTAACCTCGGTCAGCGATTTCTTATCATCCGGCAGTTTCGATTCATCCAAGTAGGGGCCAGAAGTGGTCTGTGCCACAAGCAGGTGAGCGTGGGCTGAGATCAGCAGCGTCGCGGCTCGAGCGACGATTAACTTTCCCAAAGGCTTCCGTCGTAGCGCTTCCCTCATGTTGTGAAGGTAACTTTTGCTGCTCAAACGGTTCATTAAGCGTCGCTCCGTTGAGCTCGCGCCACCTTTTGAGAACCTCGGGCGTCGAACGGCCACAAGGATGCAGCCTTTTCCGAACAGACTCGAATACTGTTGCGCTAACGGTATTCGATCCCTCTTTCTCGGCCTACTCCATCATTTCATTGAGCAAGGTTCTCAGATTCGCTTCGGCTTCGTCGCGATTGGTAGCGATCAACTTGCTATCCAACTGTTTCTCTGCATCTTGAACAAACCGGACCAAGGAACTGCGGCAATCCGGAGACAGTCTGAAACCACTCTTGCTGAGATGGCTTTCGACGATTTCCCACATGTTGTTCTTCCCTCCCAAGGCCAGCTCTCGATATTTTCGGCACCATCGGAACGCAAGAAGCAGACCACTCGTCACTGTCGTGCAATAACCATTTGAAGCCTGCACCGCTTCCAACCGACACACAACTGTGTCTCCAAGGGAGTCATCTTCGTGAGAGCGTACCGAGATTTCAATGTTAGTTTCTGCGGGATATTCACGGATCGCTGCCCGAGTTTTGGCACCCCGGTTGCGAATATATGCGGCGGCAACCAGTTTGCAAACTTTCGCAAATGCGCGCCGAATCGAATTGCCAGGGGCATCGAAAAATGGACGTAGAAACCGCCACCGATCATGGTTCCGGGTCGTCCGCAGAAACACTCGAGAAACTGCCTGTAGAACAAATAGCAAAGACTCTCGACGTCCAGTTCAGCCATGGACTGAGCAGCGACGAAGCGCGGAATCGGCTAGCGAAGTATGGCCCAAACGCGCTGATCCAGAAGGAGGAGAGTCTCGCAAGGAAGATCCTCGGGTACTTCGCCGGTCCGATTGCCTACATGATCGAGGCCGCCGCAATCGTTTCAGCCGTTATTGGACATTGGGACGACTTTACGATCATAACCGGCCTGCTCGTATTCAATGCCGCGCTGGAGTTCTGGCAGGATAGCCAAGCTTCGAACGCGCTCGCCGCGCTCAAGAAGGGTCTCGCGCCGGAAGCCATCGCGCTGCGTGACGGAAAGTGGCAGACGATTCAGGCGGCCACGCTCGTGCCCGGGGACGTCGTCAAGATTCGACTCGGGGCCGTGGTTCCGGCCGATCTGCGGCTGATCGAAGGCGACTACGCTTCAATCGATCAGGCGGCCCTGACCGGAGAGTCGCTGCCCGTAGCCAAAAAGGTAGGCGACGAGGCCTATTCGGGGAGCGTGGTCAAACAAGGCGAGATGGAAGGCGTCGTAATCGCCACAGGCTCCCAGACTTTCTTCGGCAGGACGGCCAAGCTGGTGGCCGCTGCGGGAGCAGTCAGTCACGCGCAAAAGGCGATGTTCCAAATCGGGAACTTCCTGATCGTTGTCGCCGTCGTTCTTGCATCCACGATGGTAGCGGTGCGCGTCTATCACGATGTCGTGGTCACCAACAGCTGGAGCATGAACGATGCTTTGAGCATCTTTCAGTTCGTACTGGTCCTGCTTGTCGCTTCGATTCCGGTGGCGATGCCCGCGGTGTTTTCGATCACCATGGCCCTCGGCGCGTTGGGACTGTCGAGGCAGAAAGCGATCGTCTCGAAGCTTTCGGCGATCGAAGAGATGGCCGGAGTCGATATTCTCTGCTCGGACAAGACCGGCACCCTGACCAAGAACCAGCTTACGCTTGCTGAGCCGGTGCTGTTCGCGGCGAAGGATGCGCAGGACTGCATTTTGGCGGCGGCGCTAGCCTCGAAGATCGAAGATCGCGACGCGATTGACGATGCCGTGATCGCCGCGTTGAAGGATCAGTCGGCGATCAAACGTTGGACGCAAACGAAGTTCATGCCGTTCGATCCTGTAAGCAAACGAACGGCGGCTACTCTCACAGACGGCGCCGGAAGGACCATGATGGTTACCAAGGGCGCGCCGCAGGCGGTGGTCGAACTCGCCAAGCCGCCGGGTGACGTAGTGCAAAAGGTCAAAACGACGGTAGACGAACTCGCGGCCAAGGGATCGCGCGCGCTCGGTGTCGCGCGATCCAAAGACAACGGCTCGACGTGGGAAATGCTTGGCATTCTTCCAATGTTCGATCCACCGCGTGAAGACTCGAAGGCGACCATCGAGCAAGCCACCGCCAAGGGTGTGCAGGTGAAGATGGTCACCGGCGATGATACGGCGATCGCAATCGAGACCGCGCGCAAGCTCGGCATCGGCATGCGCATCATTCCGGCAGCCGACGCATTCCCAAAGGACATGGATCCCAACCATGTGCCGCCGCAGATTGCTGACGCGATCGAGCGGGCGGACGGCTTCGCCCGCGTGTTTCCTGAACACAAGTACGCAATCGTCAAGGCGCTGCAGGCTCGAGGCCACCTGGTTGCAATGACGGGAGACGGGGTCAACGATGCGCCGGCGCTCAAGCAGGCCAACTGCGGCACCGCAGTGTCCGGCGCAACCGATGCGGCGCGAGCGGCAGCCGCGTTGATTCTCACGGCGCCAGGGTTGTCAGTAATCAACAGTGCCATCGATGAGGCCCGAAGGATTTTCGGCCGGATCACCAGTTACACGCTTTATCGCGTGGCGCTGACCATGGACATTATGTTTCTGGTCGTGCTCTCGACGATCTTCCTCGGATTCACTCCACTGACCGCAGTAATGATTGTCATCATGTCATTGCTCGACGATGTTCCGATCATGACTATCGCGTACGACAACACACCGGTCAGTAAGGCGCCAATTCGGTGGCAAATGCCCAGAATCCTTGGCGTCTCGACCGTTCTGGGCCTTTTCTCCATCATCGAATCGTTCGGCTTGCTTCTGATCGGCCTTCGGATGCTCCCGCATCCGCAGCTGCAGACGGTGATGTTCCTACAACTCGTCGCGGGCGGTCATCTTTTGCTGTTCGTTACCCGCACGGAGCGATGGTTCTTTGTTCCGCCCTTCCCGGCATCGCCTCTAGTCTTGGCGATCTTCCTGACTCAGGCTGTTGCCGTTCTGATGTGTGGCTTGGGATGGCTGGTACCGGCGATTCCATGGGCGCTCGTCGCGGCAGTCTGGGGCTATAACCTGCTGTGGATGTGTATTCTCGGTGGAGTCAGGCTGGTCACTGAACGGTTTGCTAGCTATCGCACAGTTCGTCATCTGAAAAGCGTAGAACTGGTAAATCGATCACTTCAACGCCAGGTCACAACAGATG
>JASHQJ010000132.1 GCA_030037595.1 Candidatus Binataceae bacterium | reverse complement strand
CGCGTCGGCGGGATGGTGGTGCGATCGGCGCAGGTGCGCAAGGTACTGAAGACGATTTCGCGGCTCGGCTCGTACGAGTTACGGCCTCGCCCGGCGTGCGGCTTCCGCCTGCGGCGTCAGCCGCGGGCGCCCCGCGATGCTTCGGCTCACTCGGGATGACAAAACAAGAGCGCACTCTCTTGCTGTCATTCTGACCGAGCGAGTCTGCGAGCGTAGCCGAAAGCATCTCACGCGGTCCTCCGGGCGCAACCACGGAGAGCGGGCAACCAAAACGTGTGGAGATACCAGCTATCCATGGCTGCCATGCATTCGCTGCGCCCGCCGAAACCCAGGCGAGCGAATTCCTTCGACTCCGCTCGCGGACTCATTCGTTCAAGGATGACAGCCGATGGCGGCGCTCACGCTGCCGCCACCTAGGTGATAGTCGCGCCGAGCAGCGTTACGATCTGCAGCGCCTGTGGCATATCGATCGTGAGCCCGCGGAGCTGCTCGGGCACGATCTTCAGGCCGTCGATATTCGATCCGCCGAGATCGACGCTGACGATCCTTGCGCGGGTGAAATCGACGTTGGTCAGATCGCATCTGGCGAACGCGACTCGCGTCATCGAAGTTTCTGAGAAATCCGCTTCCATCAGCCGACACTGCTCGAACCTGACACCAACCAGCTTGGAGGAATTGATTCGCAGAAAGTCGGCGCGGCAATCCTTAAGCGCCACGTCTCGCAGCTCCGCCGATTGAAGGGCAAGCCCGGTTGCGCGCGCGCCGACGATCTCGACGCGGCGGAAATTGGCGCGATCCCATTCGGCGTTCGACAAGTTCGATTTCTCGATCCGAACGTCGAGCAGGCGCGTACGCTTGAGCTTCGAGCCGCTCAGATCAACCCGCGCGAGAATAGAGCTTTCGAATCGCGCGTCCGCGCCGGCAAGCCCGTGAAGCTCGCTGTCTTCAATTCTGAGCAACTCGTAAAGCTGCTCAGCGATCGCATTCAACTGCGTCGGCTCGAGCTTGTCGAGTGGAATCGATGGCGGATCGATCTCGCGAGGATGCTTCACGTTTTTCATCGTCGGCAAGCGCTTCAGGATCAGGAGTTATCGCTACGGCGTCAAGCTTGTCCAAGGCTGGTGCTGGCGCCGACGCACGTTTGCGGATCGAATCGGGATGAATAAGAATTCTCCGCGCCATGAATGCGAAAGCGCGACCTGTTGTTTTGATTTTTGTGCTGATCCTTGCCGCCAGCGACCCGCTCGCCGCCATCGCAGGTGAGACGCCGGCCGGGCTGATCGCGCTCGAACGTGAGGTCTCCTTGAAGATCGCGCACGTCCGTGACGAGGGTCCTACGGATCCTGCCAAGCGCGCGATGCTCTCCGAGGCCGAGCGCCTCGATCGGAGGGGCGAGCAGGAGATTGCCGCGGCCGATTACCAGGGAGCGAGCCGCGATTTGCTCGCTGCGAACAAGATTCTCGACGGTCTGGTCAACTGATGCGCGGGACGCCGCGGTTCTCGACTTGCGGCGGTTTTGATAATTTCGAGAAGGGATCGCGATGAACGGACCCGACCAGATTTGGGCCGAAGCGCTCCGCACTCTGCAGGGCGGGCAACGCTTCGCGCTCGCCACCGTCGTCAACGTGCGCGGCTCGACGCCACGCGAGGTGGGCGCGAAGATGATCGTGCGCGAGGACGGGCAGTTCGGCACGATCGGCGGCGGCTGCGGCGAGGCCGAGGTGTTCCGGAAGGCGCGCCTCATGCTGCGCGAGGGCGCAGGCGCCGAGGTCACCGAGGTGGACCTGACTGGCGACTTCGATCAACAGCAAATCGGCACCTGCGGCGGAATCATGGACGTGCTGGTCGATATCTGGTCGCCAATACGTGATGTTGACACCGCGCGCCGGCTTGCGAACGCCGCCGCTGAAAGCCGCGCCGCGAGCCTGGTCACTGTGGTCACCCCAGGAACGCGGAGCGAAGTCCCGACTGGAGCGCGAGCAGTAATCGATCCGGATCACGCCTCGGCTGCGGTGCCATTTGAAATTCCCGCGGTTGCACTCGACAAGATCGTCGCGCGCACGCGTGACGCGCTGCCGGGGCTGCTCGAAATCGAAAGCGACGGGAGCGTGAAGCAGGTTTCGCGAGTCGAAGGCGCTGAGGCCCCGCGCGTCTTCGTCGATCCGATCGTGGGCGCACAACGCCTGATAATCGTGGGCGGCGGACATATCGCACAGCCGCTATGCGCGCTCGGCGCGATGCTCGGTTTTCACGTTACCGTGATCGACGACCGCGCGTCGTTCGCGAATCGAGAACGGTTCCCCGAGGCCGACGAGATTGTCGTGCGGCCGTTTGCCGCGGCCCTACAATCGCTCGCCCTGGACGGCCACTGCTACCTGGTTTCGGTCACGCGCGGGCATGCCTTCGACGAGGAGACGGTGCACGCCGCGCTCAACACACCGTGCGGTTTCGTCGGCATGATCGGGTCGCGCAGGAGGGTAAAGGCGATGCTCGAGCGGCTCGAGGAAGTGGGTGTGCCGCGCGAACGCCTTGACCAAGTGCATGCGCCGCTCGGCCTCGATATCGGAGCTGAGACGCCCGAGGAAATCGCGATCGCAATAGTCGCTGAGATAATTCGCGAGCGCCGGCTTGGGGTCCGCGACGAACTCACGCTCGGCGTCAAATCGGGACGGCTCACTCGCAAAAGCCAGGCATAAGTGGCAAAGCTCGCGGGCATACTCTTGGCGGCGGGCGAGTCGCGCCGCATGGGATATCCCAAGCCGCTGCTCAAGATCGGCGAGCGAAGCTTTATTGAAGTGGCCGTGGGCACAATGCTCGAGGTGTTGCCGCGTGTGACTGTCGTCCTCGGCGCGCATGCGGCTCGGATTCGGCCCGCGATAGCGCCCGACGAACGGGTCACGATCGTCGAGAACCCGGCATTCACGCGCGGGCAGTTGTCGTCAATCAAAGTTGGAATCGAGCAAGTGCGGATCGACGCCGACGGCGCGCTGATACATCTGGCGGACCATCCTACAGTGCGCGTGGATACCTTCCGCGCGGTTATCTCGGCGTACGGGCTGGGTGGGCATCCGATCGTGATCGCGCGTTATAACGGGCGCCGGGGGCATCCGGTGATTTTCGATCGCTCGGTTTTCAACGAGCTGCTACGCGCCCCGGAATCAGAGGGTGCGCGGTACGTGGTCAATGCGGACCCGTCGCGGGTGGGCTACGCTGATGTAGACGACGCAGGAGTCGTTTTGGACCTCGATACGCCAGAGGACCTGTCCCGGGCAGGATTAAAAGGTCCACCCTCAGGCCTCTTATCGAATTGAGGCGAAACTTCGACGAAATCTAGTGGAAAACCCTGTAACCGCCAAGATTTCTGAACGTATAAACAGGCGGATATGCTTGGCCTTGCCGCGAGCAGGAAGATCGCCTGGAGCTTGACGGCCAAACCTGACGAGGAGTTGATCGCGGAGGTTCTGAGCGGTGACTCGGCCGCTTTCAACGAACTTTCCTCGAGGCATCGGCCGCGCGTCGAGCGCTTGTGCCAGCGGTTCTTCTCGGACCCGGAAATGGCGCGGGACTTGGCGCAGGAAAGCTTTATCCGGGCGTACACGGCGCTCAAAACGTATCGCGCCGAGATGCCATTTGGCGGATGGTTACGATCGATCGTAATCAATCTGTGCTATGACGAGCTCAGGCGTCGCAAGCGGCGGCCGGAGGAATTAGTCGGCGACTTCGGAGCTCCCGAGGTGCAATGGATGCACCTTGTGAACGAAGCGTCGCCCGAAGATATCGTGGGCGAAGCCGAGGAACGCCAGGAAGCGCATGATTTGGCGCATCGGCTACTCGATATTCTTCGGCCCGAGGATCGAATGGTGATGGTGATGAAGGAAAGTGAGGACATGAGCGTCGCCGAAATCGCGAGTATCCTCGGCTGGAGCGAGGCCAAGGTAAAAATCCGGGCGTTTCGAGCTCGGCAGGCGCTGCGCAAACAGGCGGAGCGAATGCTGGCGGTTGGACGCCGCAGGTGAATTTCAATGAACTGCTTTGAAGCTCGACAGGAATTTCCCGCGCTATGGCGGAAGACTGCCACGTCCGAACGGAGCGCGGAGCTCTACGCGCACATGAAGGGATGTGTGAAGTGCGATCATGCCTTCCGCGTCTTCGCTCTGAGCGCTCCGGTCCTGCATTCTGCCGTTGAGCCCCCGCGGAACGCGGCCGAGTACCGGCGCCACGCGGCGTACGGCGCGCGACGGGGATTATCGATGATTCGTCCGGCTCGGGAGCCGCGACGCCTGCTTGCGATGTGTGCGGGTGTGATGGTTATCGCTGCTGCAAGCATGGCCGCCTATTTGTCAGTCGCTGCTCCGATCGGTTCGTACGCCGACGAAATCACAAATTCGGAATCGGTTTACGATTTCCCGGTCGACGTTGCGAGCAACGACTTTGCCGGATAGGACGAATCTTTGGGCAATCCTGATCACGATTATTTCCAGCGTGCTGATAGGTTTCGCGCTGAGCACGTTGGCGTATCGCTTTCGCATCTTGCGCGTTCCCGGCGGTAACTTCGTCGAACGGCTCGATCGGCACGTTCATCTGACTCCCGCGCAGCGCAAGCAGATCGGCGAGATCATGGAGGATACTCGCGGCAAAATCGAGCGGCTTAGGCGCGACTATCAGCGCGAGCGGCGCGACGCGCTTTGGGATTCCTACGATCGTGTGCGCGCGGTGCTGACCCCGGAGCAGCAGCAGATCTTCGACCGCGAGTTCGTGCCGCCCTGGGGCAGCCGGCGCGAAGTCGAGGGTCTCCCATCCCCCTCCGAGATACCCTCACCGGCCGCGCCACAATAGCGATCTCTTTTTGCGCGTGCGGCCGAACTCGCAGTCGAGATTAGAGGTCTGCGTCAGAGCTATTCAGTTCTCAAGTCAACGAGGCTCGGCGTTGAGCGAGGCGCCCGCCACGGGATTCGAACTGGGTGCGTCCGTTGCTTGTACTCCCCCCCAAGCAATTCGCGGCGGACGTCATCGCCCGACGAAACGGTGCGCAGAATCGACCGCACCTTTGACGTCGCCTATCACCCGGTGGAGGTCGTTGATTGTTCCGAGGCAAGCTTCGAGGCCACTCGCGTACGAGTTCATATGAAGGCGCATCGACTGCATGGGAAGCTGAGCATCCACTCGGTCACCTTGCTGTCCATTGACTCCCCTTTCGGCGCTCAAGGCCGAGCGCATTTCTTCGTCAGGCCGATCACGCCGCAGGAGTCGGAAAGTTTTCAGGCGTGGCCGGCGAATGAGCAATGACCACATACACCCACTGCTGGCTAAGAAATCGGTCAGGGATGGCCCTTTTTCGTCTGAAGTCTGGCGTGGCTGGTGGCGCAGGGCGGTTCACGTTAATACCCCTTTTGGTAATCTCGTAAACGTTAGAGCAGCCCTGCGCGGCATGCCGACATTCGGTAGGTCAACCGTGTTAACTTTTCGCCATCGAGAGACAGATTTCGATCATTTGCAACGAATCAATAACGGGCAGCAGTCTAATCATCACAATCGGATATGGTTTTACGTCACTTGGTAGCGGATTTTGCGTACGCTATCAGGCTAACGTAATAATCGTATGTAGCCGAATTTCGATAAGTGTTGCGCTGATTAGGCTATCGGTTTGGAGAATACGGTGTCACCCGCCAATTTCGCCGAAGACACGCGAGTTCGGATTGTTTCGGCCGCACGCAAGCTGTTCGCAGAGAAAGGCTACGCCGACACCTCGATCAATGACCTCGTCGCCGCAGCCGGAGTGACGCGCGGCGCGCTCTATCATTACTTCAAGGACAAGGCCGCGTTATTTGCGGAAGTTTTCAGCGAGGTTGCACGCGAAACGATGGGCCGTATCCTCGAGGCTGCGACCGAAGGAGCAGATCTCTGGGAGCGCATACGCAACGGGCGCGAGGCCTGGCTCGATGCCTGCACGGAGCCCGAGGTTTACCGCATTATGCTGATCGACGGCCGCAGCGTGCTGGACGCCAAGCGCCGGCGCGCAATCCTTGCGTCCATTGGGTCCGTCGAAGCCAACCTGATTCGATCCGCAATGGAACTGCTCGAGCAATCAGGTGAGTTTCCGCCCGGTATTCCACTCGACGGAGCGGCGACGCTGCTGAGCGGCGCATTTGACGCCGCTGCGATAGCAATCGTCGAGGCCGAGGACAAGCCCAAGGCGCGCAAAGAGATCGGCGAGCTGCTCAACATGCTGGTGGTGGCGCTCAAGAACTACGCCGCGACGCTGCCGCGCTGAACGATCCGATTACAACGCGCCAATCTCTTTGAGAGTCTTTTCGGCCTCGGCGGAGACGGTTGGATTCTTCGAGCTGTCGGCCAGCGCGATACGTAAGTATTTGAGCGCCTCGTCGCGATTCCCCGCCTGCGCTTCCAACTGACCGATTCTAAGCGCGGCGAACGAATTGTGGTCGATATCGTAGGCTTTGCGAAAGTACGCCATGGCGTCGTCCGTCTTCGGCGGTTGGAATGTCATGTACGCTTCGCCGACGTTCAGGTAGGCGCTCACCTGCTTCGGCTCGTTCTTGATCAGCTTCTGATACACCTTGATAACGTCAGCGGGATCCGAACGCGAGTTGTAGTAGAGGCCGAGGTAGATATAGGCCTCGTCATACGTAGGATCGAGGTCGGTCGCCTGCCAGAGCAGCTTTACCGCCTCGTCGCTGTTGGTCATCTTGATTGCCGCTTGAACCAGCTCGCGTGCCTTGGCGGTGTTGGCGTCATCCGCGCGCGCGGGAGAGGGCCGGAACGTGAATGCGATTGCTATCGCCCATGCTATCGTGAGCGATAAGAGTGCGAGGCGGCGCAGCATGAGTCGGAAATGGCTAACCTCAACCCTGTGTGATCGTGACACGAATAGCGTACGATTCAAAGCCGTCATCTGAGCGTAACTTAAATTGGCGCATCTGCGCCCAGGATATCGAACGACCGATGAAGCAGCGTCGCTTCAAAGCTAACGGACTCAATCTGAATTGCGTCGACTACGGCGGCGAGGGCAAGCCCGCGCTGCTCTTCCTCCATGGTGGCTCCGCCCACGCGCATTGGTGGGATTTCGTCGCGCCCGCATTTATCGACGACTATCATGTGCTCGCGCTCGACCAGCGCGGCCACGGCGAGAGCGAATGGCCCGAGGAATGGGCGTACGGCTCGCGCCACTACGTCTCGGACCTCGACGAGGTGCTTGGGCGATGGGGCTTCGGGCCGCCAATCCTAGTCGGCCATTCGATGGGGGCGCATAACGTGCTGGTCTACGCTGCGGCGCATCCGGAGAAGCTGCGCGGAGTTATCGCGGTTGACAGTCCGCCCGATTACAACGAGCGCGCCGTCGAATTTCTGAAGAGCGTCGCCAAGAAACCTGCGCGGCGCTTTGCCTCACTC
>JASHQJ010000131.1 GCA_030037595.1 Candidatus Binataceae bacterium | reverse complement strand
GGCCACTACTCAGTCGCTATCGGTTATGAGGACGGTCTCACCGCCCGCGGCCAGGCGAACGCATTTCGCTTAGCCTAGTCTTCAGCACTTTCAGAGCCATCACGCGCATTGCCAAGTGGTCGCGCGACTCGAGAGCGGCGCGCAGAAGCCGAGTGTCAATACGCTATTGAAATTTGTCCAGGCTACGCCATCACGCGCAATCATCAAGCTGCGTGCCGCATAGAGGGCCGCCTCCATCGACCATTTTCGTTTGACCGGGCGGTATCGGTCGTCATTTAATGCGCCACATGGCTGGCATTGTTTCTTACGGTTCATACGTCCCCTATCGGCGCCTCAAACGCGCCGCGATTTCCCAGGTTCTCGGCATCCCTGCTGGCAAGGGTGAAAAGGCGGTCGCCTCCTTCGACGAGGATAGCGTCTCGATGGCCGTCGAGGCGCTGCGTGACGCGCTCAAGTCCCGCCCGAAGGGCAACGTCGAGGCGCTCTTCTTCGCCACCACCACGCCGCCCTATGCCGAGAAGCTCGCGGCCGCAATCGTGGGCGCTGCGACGCGGCTGCCAAGTGAAATCCGCGCCGCCGATCTGACTGGCTCGGTGCGCGCGGGCTTGAGCGGAATCCTCCAGGCTGCCGACGCCGTCGCCGGCGGCGCTTCGCAGGCAGCGGTCGCGATCGCGGATTCACGCCTTGCGGCGCCGGAGGGTAAGATCGAGCAGCAGAGCGGTGACGGCGCCGCGGCGTTCGTGCTCGGCAATGAGGGCGTGATCGCCGAGATTGTCGGATCGTCGTCGCTCACGCGCGAGTACCTCGACACCTGGCGTGGCCCGGGCGAACAGTTCGCTCATCAGTGGGAAGAGCGATTCGCGCTCACACAGACGCTTTCTCCGTTGCTTGGCGAGGCGATCAAGAATGTCCTGACGCGCGCCAAGGTTCAGCCGGGAGATCTCGCGAGGGTCGTCCTCGACGCGTCCAACCCTCGCGCGGCCGAAGAAATCCTCCGCGGGCTCAAGATCGATCCTGCAAAGGCTGCGGACACGTTCGCGCTGACCGTCGGCCAGACCGGCGCAGCGCACGCGGGCCTGATGCTCACGTCGGTACTCCCCGCTGCTAAGCCCGGCGATCTTATCCTGGTCGCAACAGTGGCCGACGGCGCCGATGCGATCCTGTTCCGCGTTACGCCCGCGGCTGCGACCTTCAAGCCTGTTCGTTCGACCGGACGGCTGGTCGAGTCGAAGGGCGACGTCGCCTACGGTACCTATCTCAAGTGGCGCGAAATCCTGCCGACCGAACCGCCGCGGCGTCCCGATCCGGATCGTCCCGCTGGGCCGCCGATGCTCCGTTCGGAGAAGTGGAAATTCGGTTTTATCGGCTCGAGGTGCACGGCGTGTGGTACCCCGCAGCTTCCGCCGCAGCGCGTATGCGTTCATTGCCGCGCGTTCGACAAGATGGAGCCATACGAGTTTGCCGATCGCAACGCTCGAATCGCGACCTACGCGATTGATCGCTTGGCGTACTCGCTCAATCCGCCCACGATCAATGTTGTGATAGACTTTGAAGGCGGCGGACGTTTCCTTTGTGAGATGACCGACTGCGAACCAGACAAGGTCGCGATCGGTGATGAAGTTGAAATGACGTTCCGCCGGCTCTTTACTGCCGGTGGCGTTCGCAACTATTTCTGGAAGGCGCGGCCTAAGCGCTGAAACCCGAGGAGGTTCACTTCATGGCAAGCCGTGGAATCAAGGATCGCGTCGCGATCATCGGAATGGGATGCACCAAATTCGGTGAGCATTGGGACAAGGGCGCCGAAGACCTCCTGTGCGAGGCCGCGTACGAAGCGTACGCATCGGCAGGGCTCCAGCCCGAAGAGGTTGATGCATACTGGCTCGGCACGATGGGCTCGGGAATCTCCGGACTGACACTCTCAGAGCCACTGAAGATCCAATACAAGCCCGTGACGCGCGTCGAGAATATGTGCGCGACCGGATCGGAAGCGCTCCGCCAGGCCGCCTATGCGGTCGCGTCCGGCGCGTTCGATATCGCGATGGCGATCGGCGTTGAGAAACTGAAGGACTCGGGCTACTCGGGCCTCGTCGGCAACGTTCCGCCGAATGACGGCACCGAGGGCAACATGACGGCGCCGGCGTCGTTCTCGCTCCTAGCGCCAGCGTACTTCAAGAAGTACGGGCTCGATCCCGAGAAGGGCAAGGATGTCCTCTCGCGTATCGCCTGGAAGAACCATCGCAACGGCGCGCGCAATCCGAAGGCGCAGTTCCAGAAGGAAGTGCCAATCGAGCAGATCAAGAATTCGCCCAAGATTGCCGACCCGCTCGGAATCATGGATTGCTCGGGCGTGAGCGACGGCTCAGCGGCCGCAATCGTGGTCCGCGCCGAGGACGCGCACAAGTACAACAAGCATCCGATTTACCTGAAGGCGCTTTCGTTCTGCGCGGGTCCCGCTGAGGGCCCGCTCGCGACCGATTATGACTTCACGACCTTCCGCGAAGTCTGTGCGACTGCGAAGGACGCCTACGCGCAGGCGGGCATCACCAATCCGCGCGAGCAAATCAGCATGGCTGAAGTGCATGACTGCTTCACACCGACCGAGCTCGTGCTCTACGAGGATCTCGGCTTCAGCAAGCGCGGCACCGCCTGGCAGGACGTGCTCGACGGATTCTTCGATCTCGAAGGCAAGCTGCCGGTGAATCCTGATGGCGGCCTCAAGTCGTTCGGCCATCCGATTGGCGCGTCGGGCCTGCGCATGATGTACGAAATGTGGCTGCAGATGCGCGGCGAGGCTGGTCAGCGGCAGATCAAGAATCCGAAGGTCGGGCTCACGCACAATCTGGGCGGCGCGCCAGGACGATGCGTCAGCTTCGTATCGGTGGTGGGCTCGCAGCTCGGCTAATCGGCGTCGTGGTCGCGGCGCGTAAGCGTCGCGTCGCAAGAAGTTAGAAATGAAGCGGGGCGCGTCTCCCACCGCCGCGTTTTTTCGGTGTTTTTCGCCTCTCCTTTTCTGGTCTCCTCTCCCTGATACCGGGGCGAGGACTAGCTGAGGGCCTTGACCCCGCGTTGTCTCGCCGCGCCCGCGTGACCTAAAATCTATCTCTTCGATGAGCACCGCATCGCAATCCGGCCCGCGGGTCTATCTGGAGACCTACGGATGCCAGATGAATATCGCCGATTCACAGACCGTGAGCGCCGTGCTCCGCCGCGCCGGTTACTCGAGCGCCGAACGTCCCGAAGATGCTGACGTTATCCTGCTCAACACGTGCGCGATCCGCGAACACGCCGAGGAGCGCGTGCTCGGCCGCCTGAGCGATCTGGCGCGGCTCAAATCGCGACGGCCTGAGCTCAAGCTCGGCCTCCTCGGATGCATGGCGCAACACAACCGCGCCGCGCTCGTCGAGAAAGCCTCGTACCTCGACCTCGTAGCAGGCCCAGACAGTTATCGGCGACTGCCCGAGATGCTCTGCAACGCCGGCTTCGATCCGGCCGTCGACGTGCGGCTAGATCGCACCGAGACCTACGCCGATATCACTCCCGATCACGACGGCTCGATTCGCGCTTATGTCACCGCGATGCGCGGATGCGACAAGTTCTGCACCTTCTGCGTCGTGCCTTACGTGCGCGGGCGCGAGCGCTCGATCGCGCCGGATGATTTGCTGCGCGAAATCCGCGAACTCGCGGAGCGCGGCGTCAGGGAAGTCGTGCTGCTCGGCCAAACTGTGAACGCCTATCGCCACGGTGCGACTGACTTCGGCGCGCTGCTCCGTATGGTCGCGCGCGTCGATGGAATCGAGCGGATTCGCTTCACCTCGCCCCATCCGAGCGACATGAACGACGCGCTGATCGACGCAATGGCGACAGAGCCGAAGGTCCAGCCGTATCTGCATCTGCCGGTGCAGTCGGG